>JAIVTZ010000375.1:0-4465 GCA_049188105.1 Deltaproteobacteria bacterium
GTGGGAGGCGGCACGACCGGCGGCTTGCTCTCAGGGGTTTCGTCGGGAAGCACAGGTTCGAAACTCGGCTGCGGCGGAATCTCGCCGGCCGCCGCGGGCGGCTCGATCGGCGGCGCCGGAGGAAGATCCTCGGCGATCGCCTCTTCGTCGGTCGGCGTCGCTGCTATAGGTTCTTCGGTCGCCGATTCGACGACGGTCACCGGGGGCGGTGCGGAGACCGATGGAGGCCGTGGCACCTCCATCGGGGTCGCCGGCACGGGAACGACCTCCGGCTCGAAATCAGGCTCTTCTTCTTCGGTCTGCGGTGGCTCAACCTCGGTGTCAGGCGCAGCCCTTGACTTCATCAGCTCCCGCAACCTCATATCGAGCTGCAGATTGTCGGCTTCGAGAGTCTGAAGGCGTGATGTGAGGTTTCGCGCTTTCACAAGAGCCACAATCGCAACGATCAGCGCTACCGGCGCCAGCACCACGTAGCCGAGAGCCAACAAAATGAAGATGCTCTGCATGAGATGCGCCTAACTGCATACAACGTTTTCGCGCGCTGTTATGCACAACGACTGTAGCACCGGAGGGTGGCAAGACCGCGGCGACACATGGGCGGCACCCATTCAATTTGAACTGCCCACACATTGATTCACACATCCAATTGTGTAACAATGGTATTGGGAGGCGGACATGTCGACGAATCTCGGTCTCGATCCTGAACTCCTCGAGGAGGCTCACCGAATCGGCGGTCACCGGACCAAGAAGGCCACGGTTTCCGAGGCTTTGCGTGAGTACATTCTCCGGCGGAAACAGCAGCGAATTCTGGGCCTCTTCGGAACCGTCGATTATGACGCCGATTATGACTACAAGGCGCAGCGTCGGCGCGCATGAACGTACTGGTCGACACCAGCGTATGGTCCCTTGCCCTGAGACGACGGGAGGTCGATGAAGAGTCCGAAATCGTGCGTGAGCTCCGCGAGCTCATCGCGGAGGGCTCGGCGGTGATGATCGGCCCCATTCGTCAGGAGCTGCTTTCCGGCATCCGAAATGAACAGCAGTTTGACTCGTTGCGGAACCACCTGCGGGCGTTTCCGGATCTACTGCTCGAGATGATCGACTTTGAACGAGCGGCCGAGCAACTCACGGCGTGTCGAATACGGGGCATCCAGGGCTCGAACACCGACTTCTTGATCTGCGCCGTTTCGGAACGGCTCGACCTCTCGATCTTCACCACCGACGACGATTTCACCCATTTCTCGGAGCACCTGCCAATCCGTCTGCATCGTGCGCGCTTCGATGGGAGCCTCTGAGTAACCCATCGTCATCGCGATCTCACAGATGGGAGCGTTTTCCTCAACGTCTGGCTCATGGCTCCCGATGAGGCAGGAAATTGTTGGGCTGGATACGCCTCCGCTCGCTCAGGATGACGAGGGCTGGCGATTTGGGTGGCGCTGAATCCTTCGGACTCCCCTGACCCCGATGACGACGGCGACAAGCCCGAAACCGACTTTTGCGGCCAGCACGACTCCGGGGCCTCTGAGGCCGTAGAGGTGCTCGGCGAGGCCGGTGGCGACGGCGAGGCCGATGGCGAGGGCAGCCAGCACCTGGAGGCCGCCGATGAACGGGCGGTCGGTTCCCCGGAAGGCTGCCATCATGATCGCCAGGGCCGCGATCCAGAGGCCGGTCTTGACCACGTCCTTGACGCGGTGCCAGCGGCCGCTGCGCGCGAAGAGCTGCTCGGTGCCGGAGATCGCGTACACATCCACGAGAGCGGATTTCACGTCGCTGCCGCCGAAGACGTCGGCGTAGAACGTCTGGAGCTTGCGCACACCGTGACGCTGGACCAGATAGAAGAACAGCTCCTGGAACTTCTGGTAACCCTCGCTGAGGCCCGAGCGGGGATCTGCCGCGAGGTAGGTCGCGGTTCCCTCGTGGAACCAGGTCGGATACGCCGTGCGGTCGGAGTAGGCGGGCACGTCGAGGGCGGAGTTGGTGTGGACGTGAACCAGCTCGTGGCGAAACGTGTTGATCAGGTTGGCGAATGACTCGCGCTGCCAGCGCCGGATGGTCTCGTCCACGTCGACGGAGGAGTTGAGTGCGGCCGAACGGCGGAGCTCGCGGACGTTCTCCTCACCCACGTACGAAAGCGGGAGTACGACGTACCGGCAGTAGTAGGTCACCCCTCCTACCTGCGTCATCTTGTCGCTGGACGCCAGGCTGAGATCGGCAAAGGCATCGACACTGTCCACGAGCCGGCAGTACACCATCCCGGGCAGCTCGGGGTAACTGAATCGGGCCAGCCGCTTTTCGAGCACCGCCCGCTGGCGGGGCATCTCGTTCTGGAACCTCTCGATGGTCCGCCGTTGTACGTCGTTGCGGAAAAATGCGGTCGGGTAGGTGATGAGGAAGCTCTCGACGACCTCCCTGGTGATGGCCGAGGACGGATGGCGACCCTCGACGTCCCCCTCCGCCAACGTGAGATCGACAAAGAGCCGCAGCGCGGCCGGGCTGTCATGGTCGAGCCGGGAGATGTTGCTCCTTGCGGCGGCGACCGCCTCCTCCGCGGTGAAAAAGACCGGGTTCTCCCAGCTCCGGTCGGCCGCCGACGCGCCGCCCGCACAGGCGAGAAGAAGAAGAACGGCGAGGAGGAATCGGGCCCTCACGAACCTTGGCCGAGCCGAACGTCGTGGGAAAGGCGGCGTCCGGTGACGGTCTCATCCGGAGCGCCGGGTTGATCGACGACGGCCTGGAGAAGCACGGTGGCCAACAGGGCCGCACCAAAGACGATCAGCACCGTCTTGAGGCCCATGATGAGAACATCGCGTTCGGGGGGTTCGGGCCGATCCTTGAAGACCGAACGCCGTTTGACGGCCACGGCGACCGCGACGGCCATCACCGCCAGCGCCCCCCGCACCGGCCACGCCCCACCGGTCAGCAGATCGAGACCGGTGGCGGCGAGAGCCACCACCACGCAGACGAGCGCGGTCCGGGAGGGCGACCACCCGCGGAGCTGGAGCGTGCCGAGCACCGCGCCGACGAGGACCGCGGCGAGAATCACGACCAACCCCTGGCCGAGCTCGGCGGTAAACCCCGGAGAGGTGGCGAGAATCAACAGGTCGCGGAGGTCGGGTTCGGCGCCCGGAGCGAGCGCGTCGCGATACGGCGACGCCGCGATCACGCGGGGCAGGTTGTTGAGGTGGATGACGCAGGTGGCTCCGCCAACGAGCGCCACGGCGTAGACGATCCCGTCGAAACGTTCGTCCATCTCGGTCTGACGGTGGAGTTGGAACGGCAGGTAGAGGGCCGCGCAGACCATGGTGATCAGAATCCACGGTCCCGACCAGGAGACGTCTCCGCCGACGGCGGTGACGGCGAGGATCAGCACGAGCTGACCCAGTAGCCCGGACAGAAAGAAGTTCTGGATCAGCTCGATGGGCTCGCGCTCGTACCGGTCGGCGAGATAGACAACGGCCAGCAGAAGCGTGCTCAGCAGACCGGCAAAGGTCGCGATATAGATCTCCACGAGGAGCGATGATAGTCAGGCCTCCCGCAACTGTCGAGCGGATGGGTGGCACTCATGCTCATGTTGAGCTTCTGTGAACTTCTGATCCGTTTGTTCGTAATAGTGAATGGAGCGACCGATGAAAAAAGGCGCTCCCGTGACTTGAGACCACTCCATGGAGTATTCAAATATCAACCTCTCGGCTGTGGGGGGGGCTCGCCCCGGCCAGCCGAAAACAAGACGAAGGAGCAGCTCGTGAGAAATTTCAAAGGTACTTTTGTGCTGGTGGTGATCGCCACCTTGTTGGTGGCCGGTTCGGCCCTCGCAGGTGATTGGCAGAAGCTCGGCAAAAGAACAGTTGTGTTCGGCAATACGGAGGATACCTCCTCCATCTCCACGAACGGGGTCGCCGTCAGCCAAATTGCTTTCAAGATCAGTGGCGATTGGGTTCGCCTCAGCGAAGTCACACTCAACTTCGATGATGGTTCGAATCAGACAATCAACGATTTCAACAGCCCGAGGCCCGGCATGACCAGCGATGGCATCGCCATCGACGGGGGACCGAAGACCATCACCTCAATCGATTTTTCCTTCCGGGCTGCCAGTTCCTCCAAACAGGGTCGCGCGTCCGTCATCGCTCTCGGCCAGTAGACAGTCGACTCCGAATACTCTGCGGTCATCTGCGGGGGAATCGCCGAGGGCGATTCCCCCTTTCCTTTTTTCAATCACAGACGCAATGGGGCACTGGAGGGCCCAAGCACCCTGCCGATACGGTTGGTAATCCACCCCCGTCCCTGCCATACTCGACGCGTACACAACCGGGAGAACACATGGCGCTATCGGTCGGTGACCGTCTCGCTCGGTACGAGATTCGCGGGTTCGTCGGCGCCGGAGGTATGGGCGAGGTCTATCGCGCCCACGATGATCGTCTCGATCGTGATGTCGCAATCAAGGTGCTGCCGGAGGCATTCGCGAACG
>JAIVTZ010000376.1:0-4442 GCA_049188105.1 Deltaproteobacteria bacterium
GTATCTTGCATCTCTTGCATCCCGGTGGCCAAGTGCCTGCGGCTTGGCGGTTCCTTCCGGACCGTGACATAGTCCCTTGAGAGGAGGCTCATGCCGGAGCACATCATCGAGCTCGAAGCGGATCATCCCGGATTCAACGATCCCGACTACCGGAGGCGGCGCGACGAGATCGCGCGGCTCGCTCCGCCGCTCGATTCGGGGCGGCTCCCGAAGCGGGTCGAGTACGCCGACAGTGAGCGCGCGACCTGGGCCACCGTCTTCGACAAGCTCACGGCGCTCTATCCCACCCACGGCTGCCGCGAGTTCCTGGGCGTGGCTGGAGACATCGGTTATTCCGCGAACGAGGTTCCCCAGCTTGCCGACGTCAGCGCATTTCTGAGCGATCGAACCGGTTTCAGCTTGCAGGCGGTGGCGGGTCTGGTTTCCGCGCGCGAGTTCCTCGGTGCATTGGCGCGACGGGTCTTCTGCGCGACCCAGTACGTCAGACACCATTCGCAGCCGCTCTACACCCCCGAACCCGACATCGTGCACGAGCTGATGGGCCACGCGCCGATGCTCGGAATTCCGGAGTTTGCCGATCTGTCGCAGAAGATCGGTGAGGGCTCGCTGTCGGCCGACGACGAGCAGGTGGAACAGCTGGCAACACTTTACTGGTTCACTATCGAGTACGGCGTTTTGTTCGAGGACGGCGAGCTCCGCGCCTACGGCGCCGGTTTGCTGTCGAGCTTTGGCGAGCTCGAGCATGCCCTGTCGGGAGAGGTAGAGATACGGCCGTTCGACCCCTGGCAGGCCAAGGACACCGCCTACCCGATCACAACCTACCAGCCGCTGCTGTGGAGCGTCGAATCGATCCGCGAGGCGTTTGACAAGATGGACGAGTTTGTGAAGGTAAAGAGTTAAGAGTAAAGAGTTAAGAGGGAGGCTGGTGGTGTCCCTGATCTCTCCCACAATCTTGGAACTTTACCCTTAACCCTTAACCCTTTACCCGCTAGTCACACGTCAAAAAATCCACCGATCTTGGAGGTGTCGAGGAATACCTCGCCGTCGCTGACCTCGATGGGAAGCGCCTTGAGATGCGAGCCCTCGCACGGTCCGCTGACGCAGAGTCCATCACTCGGTTGATAGCGCGCACCGTGGGAGTTGCATACCAGATAGCGATTGGTGGGGTCCCAGAGATCGCGCGGCTCGCGGTCGTCGAGGCGCATCGGCAGGTGGCGGCACTCGTTCTTGTAGGCCCGTACCTCGCCGCCGGCCAGCTTGAGGAGAATCCCCTCCTCGTCGAACGGACCGTCCTTGTATGTGAAGCGAAGACCGTCGGACGGGATGTCGGCAAGAGTTGCGATGCGTTCCATGGGCGGACATCATAAACTAGTGTGCCCCGCCATAATTGGTGTGTAGTATCGAGGGCGTCGAGGCGCCTTCCTGCCTGTGCTTCGCGACCGATAAATACTTATGTATGTTGAGGAAGCGAAGTGCAGGCAGGATGGATGCATCGGCGACCGAATACCACTCCAATTGTGGCGGGGTACACTCGTACCTGAGATGAGCAGTTCTGCCGGATGAGATGTGCCAAGCTCTTGATGCTCTGGCAAAGCGAAAAGCGGACGGATACCCATCGGTATGTGGAGCATTTTCGCTTGGCCAGAGCGCGAGAGCCTGGTGTAGGTCGCCGGTGAGAATCGCTCATCTCAGGTAGGAGGTGGGGAGAATCTCCCAAATTCGCACGGGAGGCTGGGTGGAGCTCGCGGTCGTCATCCCGACCCTCAACGAGGAGCGAACGATCGCGGCCTGTCTCGGGGCAGTGGGCGAGGGCCCCGAAATCGAGGTCGTGGTTTCTGACGGCGGCAGTACAGATCGAACGCGAGAGCTGGCCTCCGCGGCCGGCGCACGGGTGGTAGAGGGCGCGCACGGTCGCGGGCCTCAGCTCAATCTCGGTGCACGATCGGCGGATGCCGGACGGCTGCTCTTCCTGCACGCCGATTGCCGGCTGCCGGACGGATGGCTGGCGGCGCTGGGACCGGCGCTCGACGACGAGGCAACGGCGCTGGCCTGTTTCCGGTTGCACACCGAGCCTTCGAGCGGCCGCCGGAGATCGTTGCTGTACCGCCGATGGCTGCGGGTCTTCGATCTCCGATCATTCGGTCTTGGTCTGCCGTACGGGGACCAGGGATTCGCGCTGCGTCGAGAGGTCTTTGATCGTGTGGGTGGTTTTCAGGAGATCCCGCTGATGGAGGATGTCGCGCTCGCTCGAAGCTGCCGGCGTCTCGGCAATATCCGGCGACTGCCGCTCGAGGTACGGACGACAGCCCGCCGAGCCGAAGGTCATCCGCTGCGCACCTGGTTGGCCTTCGCCACCTTTCCGACCTTGTTTCGCCTGGGCGTCTCCCCCCACACCCTGGTCCGCTGGTACGGGGAGGTCAGATGACCTTCGCTCGGGCAATCCGGGGAACCGAGGCCATGTGCGGGCGGGACGCCCGCACCACAATATCGCTCTCTTTTGTGGTGCAGGCGTCTCGCCTGCACGAGGCCTGGAGATGAGCGGTATGCGGGCATGCGTGGTGGTTTTCGGGCGGGAACCGGCGGCGGGCCGGGTCAAGACCAGATTGGCGGCCGGGATCGGCGGGCTGGCGGCGGCGCGGGTCTACGCGGTCACCCTGGAGTACACGCTGGCGGTCACCCTCCGTAGCGGCGCCCGGGTGGTGCTATCCCTCGCCGGGCCACCGTCGGGCGCCTGGGCTCGGGAGGTTGATACTCCGATAGAGCTTCAGACCAGCGGCGATCTCGGCGACCGTATGGCCGATGCCTTCCGGCGTCGCTTTGCCGAGGGCGAGACCCGCGTGATGATCGTGGGCTCCGACTGCCCGTGGATGACCGCGGAGCATCTGCAATCGGTAGCGAGCGCACTCGACGAGTCGGATGTGGTGCTGGGGCCGGCAGTCGATGGTGGCTACTGGCTCGTCGGGCAGCGACCGCCGGGCGTCGACCTTTTTACCGGCATTCCATGGTCGAGCCACAAGACGCTCGCTCAAACCCGGCGCCGGCTTGCCGAGATCGACGCGTCGTGGACCGAGACCGAAAGGCTGCGGGACATCGACACCAGGCAGGAACTCCTCGTCGCACTGGAGGATCCGAGCTTGCCGGAGGATCTCCGCCGCCGTCTGCGCGACGCCGCCGATTAGGGGTACAGGGTTCAGGGCGCAGGGCGCAGGGTTCAGGGTTCAGGGACGGCCCTGTACCCTGTACCCTGAACCCTGGCGCAGCGTTGCCAACAGCTCTTCGAAGTCAGCCGGCACAGGCGCCTCGAACGCCACCTCCTCGCCGGTGACCGGGTGGGTGAACCCCAGACGCCGGGCGTGCAGGGCCTGTCGCGGGAAGCTCCGGCAGGCGGTCTGGACGCGCGGGTCGGATAGGTTGCGCCACTGGCGTCCGGCATAGAGCGGGTCACCCACGATGGCGTGGCCGATGTGGGCCATGTGGACCCGTATCTGGTGAGTGCGGCCGGTGACCGGATGGCAACTGATCAGCGACACGCCGCCGAGCTCCTCATCCACGTGATAGAGGGTTCGTGCCGGGCGGCCCTCTGCAACCACAGCCATCCGTTGGCGCTCACGGGGATGGCGGTCGATCGGCGCATCCACGACCCCGTCCGGTTCGCCCGGTGTGCCATAGCAGACGGCAAGATAGGTCTTGTGGATCTTTCGGTTTCGGAATGCGAGGGAGAGACCGAGGTGGGCCCGATCCGATTTTGCGACCACCAGCAAACCGGTGGTGTCCTTGTCGAGCCGGTGGACGATTCCGGGACGTTCGACGCCACCGATGCCGGAAAGGTCGCGGCAGTGGTGGAGGAGGGCGTTGACGAGGGTCCCCGACGGATTGCCGGCCGCTGGATGGATCACGAGACCGGCCGGTTTGTTCACCAGCAGGAGATCGTCGTCCTCGAACACGATGTCGAGCGGAATATCCTCCGCCTCGGCATCGAGCGGCTCGGGCGGAGGTTCGTCAACAACGATCCGATCGCCGCGGTGGACGGTGGCGGATGGTTTGGCCGGTTCCTGGTTGAGCCGGACATGACCGGCGTCGATCAATCGGCGGACCCGGGACCGCGTCCAGTCGGGATGGAGCTCGGCAAGGCAGCGATCGAGGCGGGCTCCGTCCAACTCAGGCGGAACCTGGAAGTCGTGATGGGTCGTCACGTGCCTGGGTGCCGGCTGACCCACACCTGGAGGCTGATGCCAGTGATGATCAGTCCCAGCGAAATCAGCTGACTGGTGGAGAGAGCACCGTTGAAAACGAAACCGCGCATCGCATCGCCGCGAGTCATTTCCAGGAACATCCGCCCGATTCCGTAGAGCACCAGATAGGTGGCAAATACCCGGCCGGGAGCGGGACGTCGCGCGTAGAGCGCGGCAAGCAACAGGTAAAGCCCAAAGTTGAAGATTGAA
>JAIVTZ010000377.1:0-4440 GCA_049188105.1 Deltaproteobacteria bacterium
CCCGTTTCTCGGGGAAGAAGAGAGGAAAGCGGGTGAGGTTGACCTGGCGGGTGTCGATCTCGGTCTCGGCGAAATCCGGGTTGATGGTGAGGTAACCCGTGAGGTCGCCGGTGAAGTTCCAGGTCAGATCGCCACCGGCCTCTCCCGTGACGGTGTGCTCACCGCTCTCCAAGTCCATTTCCGAACGGATGAGGCCGTAGGGGGCTAGCGAGAGGCCGAGGCCCTGGCGGAGAGCGCCGACACCGACCAATCGCCCCGCGCGCTGCAGGTCGATAAGGGTTGCGTCGAGGGTGATGCCGCTCCACCTCAGCGTCGTCAAGTTCCGGGCGACATAGCGCTGGACGTTGAAACCCCAGTGATCCTGACCCCAGCGAAAACGGAGAGTCTGGGCCGGGATGCGGATCTCGGCGCTCCAGCCGTCGGACGTACGCCGGGTCTTGGCGTCCCAGATTCCGTCCCAGTCGGTGGACATGTCCTCAGCCCCGGAAATGAGCCCGTCGAGCCGCGCCGCCGCCGCGTTGATCTCGAAGTAGTAGCCGCGACGCCCGTCGGCGATCGGGTCGAGGACCACCGTCACCGTGTCGTCGCCGCGCATGTTGCCGTCCCGCTGCATGGTGTGGATGGCGATTCGGGAGGGGTCGGGATCGTGACAGATGAAACCGATGTAGATCGTCGTTGCGTCCACCAGCACCCGCACCTCGGTGGTGAAGGGGGTGGGTTCTCCAGGGTGAGGATCCTGTTGGGTGAGGTTCGGGATCACTCCGGCCTGCTGCCACGCAGGCTCGTCGAGCGCTCCGTCGAGGTGGATCTCTTGGTCCGTGGATCCGGCTTGCACCGTAGGCGCCGCGGAGGACGCCGGGATCGCGGTCGTGAGGATGGTGGCGGCCAGGACCAGCGGATAGGCCGGGGACCAGCCGGCCATTGCCTGAAATTTGCTCATCACCTGGAACATTTGGTCCGGCGCCCCCGTCTCCAATATCTGCGGTCTTCGAACAGGAAGCTTGCCGCCGCACGGGACGCAACCCGTACTCCCTCATCCTTGTAGAGGGGGCATCGCAGCTACATGAGTATATTCGATAATAATTATCTCATCAATCACCTCGAAGTTTAGATGGGCCGAGGAGGTACGCCGAATCTCTGTGTCATGTCTCGACGGTTGACATCGATCTCCCGGAGGCCGATGATATTGTCATGGTTTCGGCGCTCAGATTCGTCACAAAGGGGGTCGTGATGAAGCATCTACTTGTGGCCTGTACGGTGTTTTGTTTGATGTTGGTCGGCTGTGCACGACCGGCGGAAGAACCTGTGGTCGTCGAGGAGACGACGGTCGTTGAGTGGGAGAGGGTCCTGCCCGGTCTGATGACCGAAACCCAGAAAGCCCAGCAGGAGCTCATTCTGACCGCCACCAATGCGCTGGCCGCCGAGCTGATGGGTGAGCTGACGGCGGCTCTCGACGCCGGTGACCCGAGCGCGGCGATCGGCGTGTGTCGGGAAAAGGCTCCGTCGGTGGCGGCCCACGTGTTCGAGTCATACGGCGTGAAGATCGGCCGTACCTCGCACCGCCTCCGCAACCCGGCCAACGTGGCGCCGGCCTGGGCAGACGCCTATATCGCTGATCTCGTCGAGGATCCCACCTACGTGGCGGGACCCAACGGCGAGCTCGGCGCCCTGCTCCCGGTCCGCCTCAGGGCCGAGTGCCAGATGTGCCATGGCCCGGCCGAAGAGATCGACGTGGAGGTCATGGCAGCGCTCGCCGAGAACTACCCCGACGATCAGGCGATGGGCTTTGCCGAGGGTGATCTCCGCGGTTGGTTCTGGGTCGAGGCCCAGCCAGGAGAGCCCGAGGTCGAAGCAACCGAGATGTGAAGCCGGCCACCCGGCTTCGCCCTACGGGCTTCGCCGTGGCAAGCCCGCTCGATGCTGGATGCTGGATACTGGATCCGCCAGCCCGTCCCTTGACAAGGTGGTTCGCGAATCTACGCTATTGCAGCATCCAGCATCCAGCATCCAGCATCCAGCATCCAGCATCCAGCATCCAGCATCCAGCATCCGGCATCCGGCATCCGGCATCTGGCATCCGGTATCTGGTTACGTGAACAGCCTCTTCCGCACGTACTCAATCACAACGTCGCGGGCGTACTTGAGGACCTGCTCCGGCGACTCGCCAGGCTCGGCGTAGTCCGGCGTCACGACGATGTCGGCCGCCATCTCGGCCCACCAGCGGGACTCGAGGGTGAGCGAGATCGCCTCAGCGCCAAATCCGCGATCCTCGAAATCTCTTGCCGTGGGCTCGTCGAAGACGATCGTCACCTTGTCCGCCCGTTCGCCGAGAACAACCCGGGTCTGGATCCACTCGTACATGCGTTTGATCTCGTCTGCTTCCATGTTCCATATGTTACACCCGAGGTCGAATGTTGGCAGGGCGCATTTGTGGCGCGGGCGTCTCGCCCGCTAATTCCACCGCCGTCGACGAAGTGCGGCCGAGACGGCCGCACCACAAGGTGGTTCTCCGTTGGAGCATGGGTCCGGTGTGGTCGTTCGAGTCTGACCCGCCGCGCGAAGTCGTTCTCTCCCCATGGGTTTGACATCATCGATACCACCAATCATCATGGGCGGGTGAGGGTCTCGGCAAAGGTCCTGTTGGTGATGGCTGCCGCGTTTCTTATGACGTGGCACGGGATCATCCTGAGCCTGCCCCATAACCACGCCGATGCCGGTATTCCACAGGAAGAGCTCGCCTGCTCGGCCTCTCACCCGCTGTCGAGCACGTTCCACCTGCACGGCGCTGGCGAGGTTCTCACCCCGCATCACTGTCTCGCATGTCTCGCCGGATCGAACCATGCGTCCGCACCCGTGACGGTGGCACTTGGTTCGGTGATCTCGGAGCATGTCCAGGCGGTGGTCGCAGTCACGGACTGCCGTTCGAAATTCCGCGTCCACCTCCCCGTCCAGCGAGCTCCCCCCGCCAACGTCTGATACGGCATCGATCTCTGATCACCGTCCAGACGAAAAGGGGAGATCACATGAAAACCTGTCTCATTCGTGGCGCCGTGCTGGCGGTCACGATCGTGCTGGCCGCCGGCGCGGTTCCGGCAGCTGAGAAGGACCCGGCGCCGACTGAACAACCCACAATCGAGGAGCTGCAACGCCAGATCGACGAGCTGAGCCGGCAGCTGCTGCTCGTACAGGAACAGCTCGAGAAGATGAAGGTCCAGCAGGAGGCAGAGCGCCGCCAGGCGGAGCTCGAGCATCTGCGCCAGGCAGCCCACACCGAGGCGGCCAAGGACACGGCGGCGGAGGAGGTGGACACGACCACCAAGTTCGTGTCCGGAACCCGCATGCAGGCCATGCTCAACCCGGAGCTTTCGGTGACCGGCGACATCTTCTTTGTCGGCGGCGAGCACGAGAGGGAGGAGTTTCTGGCCGACCACTTCGAGCTCGATATCCAGTCCTACCTCGACCCGTATACGAGAATGCACGTGGTCATCGGTTATCACGGCCCCCACCACGAGACCTCCTTCGGCAGGGAGGATCACGATCACGAAGAGGAGGAGCACGGCCATGAGGGCTTTGGGTTGGGCGAGGGCTACATCACCTGGTTCCAGCTCCCCGGCCACACCTCGCTCACGGTCGGCAAGAAACGCCAACAGTTCGGAGTCCTCAACCGCTGGCACAAGCACGCCCTCGATCAGTCCGACTGGCCGTGGGTGATTCAGGAGAGCTTCGGTCCGGCCGGGCTGGTCGGCACCGGTGTTTCGGTGGATTGGCTGATGCCCCGGCTGTGGGCCGACACCAACGAGCTCACCGTCGAGATCATGAACGGCAACAACGACGTGGCCTTCGCCGGCTCCGATTGGAAGAAGCCGACCTTTCTCGCCTACCTCAAGAACTATTGGGACCTCAGCGGGGACAGCTACCTGGAGGCCGACCTCACCGGGCTGCACGGCGTGACGGACCACGCAGGCGACCTCGACCACGATTTTCTGGCCCTCGATCTCGCCTACGACTGGTACCCGGCGGGGCGGGAGCTCTACCGCGGGTTCACCGCGCGCGGCATGCTCCTGCGCTCGTGGCTGGACCTCGACGACGGTGGCAGCCTGGATGCATGGGGCAGCTATCTCTACGGCCAGTACAGGTTCACCTCGCGCTGGATTGGCGGCCTTCGCTGGGACTGGGTGGAGGACCAGCGTGTGCCGGACCACGACACATGGGGCCTGACTCCCTATCTGACCTTCTGGCAGTCCCATTTTGTCCGGCTTCGCGGGCAGGCGACCTATGAGAGGGACAGCTGGTACGGGACCGATCGGCGGTTCGAGCTCCAGATCACATTTGCGGCCGGTCCGCACAAGCATGAAAGTTACTGAGGTAGCGTCATGAAAAATACAGGAAGACTCCTTTCCATGCTGTTGGTCGCCTTTCTAGGCTTGCCATCCTTCGCCG
>JAIVTZ010000378.1:0-4429 GCA_049188105.1 Deltaproteobacteria bacterium
AGGCGCAAGTAACTCAAAACTCAAAACTAAGAACTCAAAACTGGATGGAGTGGCCGGGTGGAAAATTCGAAATCCGAAATCCGAAATCCGAAATTCCTTCTCCGTCAGGGCAGCTCCTCCGCCGCCCGGCCGACGCTGAAGTACGAGAAACCCTGCTCGCGCATCCGCTGCGGGTCGTACAGGTTGCGCAGATCGACCACAACGGGCTGTCTGAGCAAGGTCCGAATGCGCTCCATGTCGAGGGATCGGAACTGGTTCCATTCGGTGACAATGATGATGGCATCGGCGTCGTCGATGGCGTCGTAGGCGTCCTCGCAGTACTCGACGCCGGCCGGTAGGAGCTGCCGCGCGTTGTCCATGGCGACCGGGTCATACGCCTTGACTCGGGCTCCGTCTTCGATCAGCGCCTCGACCAGGGGGATTGCCGCCGAATCGCGCATGTCGTCAGTCTCCGGTTTGAAGCTGAGACCTAGGACGGCCACCACCTTGCCGGCGAGATCGTCACCGATCGCCGTGCGGACGCGCTCGATACTGTGCGCCTTGATCGTATCGTTGACCTTGACCACCGTCTCCACGATCTCGAAGGGACGTCCGGCATCGCGGGCGATCTCGGTCAATGCCTGGGTGTCCTTGGGGAAGCAGGAGCCGCCGTAACCGGGCCCGGGGTGGAGAAACTTGGGGCCGATGCGCTTGTCCAGACCCATCCCCCTCGACACGTGATGAACATCCGCCCCAATGAGTTCGCAGAGCTCGGCGACCTCGTTGATAAAGGTGATCTTGGTGGCGAGGAACGCATTGGAGGCGTATTTGATCAACTCCGATGACTCTACGTTGGTGATCACGAACGGCGTTTCGATGAGATACAGCGGCGAGTAAATGTCCTTCATGATGGCGATCGCCTGCGCGTCGCGCGCCCCGATCACAACCCGGTCGGGCCGCATGAAGTCCGCAATCGCGGACCCCTCGCGAAGGAACTCGGGGTTGGAGACCACCGAGAAGGGATGGGCGCCGTGGCCGCGTTCGGTGATGATCTTCTCGATCAGCTGCCCGGTGCCGATCGGAACCGTCGACTTGGTGACCACTACCTTGTAGCCGTTGAGGTTGTCGGCGATGGACTCCGCCACCTGGACGACGTACGAGAGGTCGGCCGAGCCGTCCTCCTTCGGCGGCGTGCCGACCGCGATGAAGATGGCGAGCGCGTTCTGGATCGCGGGAGCGAGCTCGGTCGAGAAATCGAGGCGGCCGGCTTTGGCGTTCTTCTCGACCAGGGCATCGAGGCCCGGCTCGTAAATCGGGATCTCCCCGCCCACGAGCTTGCCGATCTTCTCCTCGTCCTTGTCGACGCAGGTGACGCTGATACCGAAATCCGCGAGACAGGCGCCAGTGACCAAACCCACATAGCCGGTACCCACGATGCAGATGTGCATTCTCACTCCTTTGGCGACAAAGGGCCGCTCGGGCATGGTATCAAAGGATGAATTCGGAATTCTGAATTCGGAATTCTGAATTTCCCCCCGTCCTACCGCAGGCAAAAGGTGGGCGGGGGAAACTCATAACTCAACACTCGACAGGGGAGGGGGGGCGGCAAATCCGAAATCCGAAATCCGAAATCCAAAATCCGAAATTCAGGTACCCTGTTCCTCGATCGTGAAGAAGCTGGAGGTGCCGATGTCCGTCCCCTTGCTCGATCTGACCCGTCAGTACGAACCGCTTCGCGAGGAGCTCCGGCAGGCCATCGACCGGGTGTGCGAATCGCAGCGCTTCATCCTCGGCGCCGAGGTGGAGGACTTCGAGCGCGAGGCCGCCCATGCCCTCGGCGTCGCGCACGCCGTCGGCGTCACCTCGGGTACCGACGCCCTGCTCGAGGCGCTGATGGCGCTCGGCGTCGGCGCCGGCGACGAGGTGGTGATGCCGACCTTCACCTTCTTCGCAACCGCGGGCGTGGTGGCGCGGCTGGGTGCGCGCCCGGTCTTCGTCGATATCGATCCAATTGACTACTGCATGAACCCGCAGCAGCTCGCCGACAGCGTCGGCCCACGATCGAAGGCCGTGATCCCGGTCCACCTCTTCGGGCAGGCCGCGAACATGGACGCCATCATGGAGGCGGCCGGCGGCGTGCCGGTTGTCGAGGACTGCGCCCAGGCGTGGGGCGCCGACTACGGTGGGCGTCCGGTGGGTTCGATCGGGGTCATGGGCGCGTTCTCGTTCTTTCCGTCGAAGAACCTGGGTTGCTTCGGTGACGGTGGCCTGATCACGACCGCGGACGACGACCTCGACGCCAGCCTTCGCAAGCTGCGGGTGCACGGGCAGTCGGGTCCCTACGAGCACCCGGTCGTGGGTGGCAACTTCCGGCTCGACGCGCTGCAAGCGGCGGTGCTGCGGGTCAAGCTGCCGCACGTAGCGGGCTGGGTCGAGGGTCGCCGCGCCAACGCGGATCGCTACCGGAGGCTCTTCGGCCACACCGACCTCGACGGCACCGTCCGGCTGCCGGACGCCCTTCCCGGGCGCGGTCACACCTTCAACCAGTATGTCGTGCGGGCGGCGCGGAGGGACGAGCTGCGCGCATTCCTCGTGGAGCGGGGCATCGGAGCCGCGGTCTATTACCCGCTGCCGCTCCATCTCCAGCCGTGCTTTCAAGACCTTGGGTACTCTGAAGGCGATCTCCCGGTCGCCGAGGAAGCGAGCCGCGAGGTGCTGGCTCTGCCGGTCTTTCCCGAGCTCGATTCGAGTGAGCAGGAGGAGGTGGTGGCCGCCATCGCGGAGTTCTACGCCGGCTGATGCGGGTGCTGTTGGTCACCAGCCGCTTCCCTCTGCCCCCGTGGCGGGGGAACCAGGTTCGGACCATCGAGTGGTTGGAGGCTCTTCACGGGCACGATCTCAGCCTGGTGTGTCCCCAACCTCCGAGCCGCTCGGGCGGTGAGCTCAAAGCGGACGTTTCTCACTACTCGCTGAGCGCCGTGTCGCGTTGCACCGGCCTGCTGCGGGCTGCCGTTTCTGGCCTCCCTCTGCAAGAAGGTTTGTACGACGGCGGGACCGCCCGCCGAGCCGTTTCGGCCGTGCTTCGAAGCTGGCTGCCGGATGTGGTTGTTGTCCAAATGGTGCGCTGCGCCTGGGCGGCGGCGGCGGTGTGGAAGGTGTCACCCGCGGTGCCGATGGTCTTTGACTCGATCGATGCGATGGGTCTGCACTTCGACCGCGCGGCCCAGGCGGCACCGTTTTTGCCGGCTGCGGCCTACCGGGCCGAAGCAAGGAGGTGCCGCCGCCGCGAGAGGATGCTCGTTACTCGAGCCCGACTCAGCGTTGCGGTGTCCGAGCGCGACCTGGCGGCGCTCGGTGTGCCCGAAGGACGTGGGCGGTTGATCCCCGTTGCCGGGCGGTTCACCGTGAGATCCGAATTACCGCGGACCGAGCCGGTGGTGCTGTTGTCGGGCAACCTCGGCTACCGGCCGACGGTGCAGGGTGCCGAGTGGTTTGCGCGCGAGGTCTGGCCGCGTATACACCAACGTATTCCCGAAGCGCGATGGGTTCTCGCGGGTGCGCGGCCGGCGCGGGGTGTGCGGCGGCTCGAGGAACTGCCGGGTGTCGAGGTTCACGCCGATGTGGCAGACCTCGGACCCTATCTCCGGTCGGCGGGGGCGGCGATCGCACCCATGAGCAGCGGTTCCGGCGTACCGATGAAGGTGCTCGAGGCGCTGGCTGCGGGTCTGCCGACAGTGGTGCATCCCTGGGCGGCGGAGGGGCTTTCCGGCGAAGGTGGCGAGGCGGTGGTAGCCGCAGCCGACGCCGCGGAGTGGGTCGATGCGCTCGAACGCCTCCTCACCGATTCGCAGGCAGCACGTGACCTCGGAGAACGTGGCCACGCGCTGTGGCAACGGGTCTACCACCCCGACCGCGTCGCGGAAAAGATCCGCCAGGTCGTCGCCGAGGTTGGCGCCGGGAACGTTCAGCTTGAGACGGGGAGCGACGGCCCTGTAGATGAAGAACAGGACCCCCAGGCCGAGGGCCCAGGGCACGAGCGGGTGGTCCAGAAGGCTGAACAGAAGGTCCATTCGGAGCTCTTCGCCTCCCGGCTGGCTACCAGCCCCCAGGGAGGAGCGGGATTATAGCATCCGGCGTCGTGGTATCCTCCGCGAACTCTGTTGGATACGCGAGGCGGACGACTCGCGGGGCCTCCGGCAAACCCAGGAGCCGGATCGGACTCTGGCGAAGCAGCCGGGGCCCGTTTCGACGTCGTGACTCAGCGTAAGTCCCACTCTTCGTTGACCTAAGGAAGACGCCTGGCTATCCTGTTGAGACAGCGACAGCGGGCTGGGCCATGAACGAACGCAAACCAAAGGACGCCCCCGTGCCGCCGGCCGAGGAGGATGACGGCCTCGCCACATCCGAGGATCTCTTCGGACACCTGGTCGACGCTCCCCCGCCCCGGGGG
>JAIVTZ010000379.1:0-4425 GCA_049188105.1 Deltaproteobacteria bacterium
AGCGCTTGGCTACGACCTCGGCCGTGGTGCCCATGGCTGCGTAGGCGTTGGGCATGGTATCCATCAGCCCGGGATAGGCGATGGGCTTGTTGCCGCCCATGGCCACCATCGACATCGACTCGACGCCTCCGGCGATGATGATGTCGCCGTTGCCGGCGCGGATGGTGTCGGACGCAAGGGCGATGGTCTGAGACCCGGAGCAGCAGAACCGGTTGACGGTCATTGCCGGCACCGAGGTGGGGAAGCCGGCGGCGAGGCCGATCAGCCGCGCCACGTTCATGCCCTGTTCGCCTTCCGGCATGGCGCATCCGAGGACGATGTCGTCCACCATTTTCTTTTCGAGCCCTGGTGTGCGCTCGACGAGGCCCTCGATCATCTTCGATGCAAAATATTCGGGCCGGGTGTCGCGCAGGCTGCCCTTCTTGGCCCGGCCGATGGCCGTGCGGGCGCGGGAAACGATGACTGCTTCTCTCATGATCATTACCCCCTTCAGTTCCGCAGCGGCTTGTTGTTGACCAGCATGTAGGAGATGCGGTCCTGGGTCTTGGGTTCGCCGCACAGCGAGAGGAAGGCCTCGCGCTCGAGGTCGAGAATGGTCTGCTCGTCCACCGGGTCATTGATGGTGGTGTCGCCGCCGGTGAGGATGCGGCCGAGGTGGCGTGCGATCTTCTCGTCGTGCGAGGAGATCCAGTGGGTGAGCTTCATGTTGTGGAGCATCATCTCGAGGGTCGCCAGGCCCTCCTTGCCGGGCAGGTGGAGCTTCTTCGGCAGCGGCGGAGTGTAACCCTCCTCGGCCATGGCGATGGCCATTCGTTTCGCCGTCCACAACTGCTGGTCGCGGTTGATCTCCACCTTGTCCGACAGACGAAGGAACTTGCGGTCCCGCGCCTCTTCGCCGCTGGTGGCCACCTTGGCCATGCCGATGTTCTCAAAGGCGATGCGGATGAACGGGAGATTGGACAGCACCGGTTCGTCGATGCCCTCGAGCACCCGTTCGAGCATGGCCCAACAGCCGCCCCCCGCCGGGATGACGCCGACGCCCACCTCCACCAGGCCCATGTAGGTCTCGGCTGCCGCGCAGACACGGTCGCCGCCCATGGTGATCTCACAGCCGCCGCCGAAGGTGAAAGCGAAGGGCGCGGTCACCACCGGAATCTGTGCCTTGAGGAGATTCCTGGTCATGTTCTGGAAGCGGCGGATCATGTCGTCGATGGCCGCCCACTGGTTGGCCTGGATGCCCTCGAGGACCATCAGGAGGTTTGCGCCGACCGAGAAGTTCTCCCCTTGGTGGTGAATCACGAGGCCGCGGAAGTCGCGTTGGGCTATCTCGAGGCCCTTGGTCATGACTTCCATGACCTGATCGTCGATGGGGTTCATGCGCGGCTGCAGAGCCGAGTGAAACTCCACGCAAGCAACGCCGTCGCCGATATCGACCAGCGATGCGCTCTTGTTACCAAAAACGATCTTTTTCTCATCGAGTTTGATCTCGTCGAAGAAGAGGAAAGTCTCGGGCCGCGGCTCCTTGAGATAGGTCTTGGTTGCAGGATCGTAATACTGGCGCCCTTCGGCCGACTCGGTGTAGAAGGTCTCGTGGCCGGCGGCCAGCATCTCGGTGACCCACGGTGCCGGTTTGACACCGTCCGATTCCATCTTCTCGACGACCTTGGCAACGCCGAGAACGTCCCACGTCTCGAAGGGCCCGAGGTCCCAGTTGTAGCCCCAGCGGAGGGCGTTGTCGATGTCAACGATGGAGTCGGAGATCTCGCCGAAACGGACCGAGCTGTAGGCCAGGGTGTCGCGCAGCAGCCGCCACGCGAAGGCGCCGGCCCGGTCGTCGGCAAACACCAGGCCACGGAGCCGCTCTTTGACGTCGTGAGTCTTTTTGGCCTGCTTCAGTGACGGGATGTTCGGCCGCTCCTTGGAGCGGTACTCGCCGGTCTTCCAATCGATGACCAGCTTGGTTTTGGACCCGTCCGCTTCCTTCTGGATGCGGTAGAAACCGCCCTTGTCCCTGGTCTTGCGGCCCAGAGAGCCGGCCTCGATCATCTTGGAGATGAACTCGGGTACCTTGAAGACCTCGCGCTGTTCGTCATCTGCGCAGCCCTCGTAGATGGTGTTGGTGACGTGCGCGAGCACGTCGATGCCCACCAGGTCGACGGTTCCGAAGGAGGCGCTGCTGGGGTGGCCCATGGCGGGGCCGGTGATGGCGTCCACTTCGTCCACCTGGTAATCCATGTCCATCATGGCGTTGAAGGTGGCGGCGATGCCGAAGGTGCCGATCCGGTTGCCGATGAAGTTGGGTGTGTCCTTGCCGAAGACGATGCCCTTGCCGAGACGGAAGCGGCCGAATTCCGTGAAGAAATCGATCACCTCGGGCAGCGTCTCCTCACCGGCGACCAGTTCGAGCAGACGCATATACCGCACGGGATTGAAGAAGTGGGTGACCAGGAAGTGCTGCTTGAAGTCCTCCGACCGGCCCTCGGTCATGCCCGCGATGGACAGCCCCGAGGTGTTCGAGGAGATGAGGCTTCCCGGCTTGCGGACCTCGTCGACCCGCTCGAAGATCTGCTGCTTGATGTCGAGGCGCTCGACGACGACCTCGACGATCCAGTCGCAGTCGGCGAGCTTGTCCCAGTCGTCCTCGAAGTTCCCGATCTCGATCAGCGGCAGGAAGCGCTTCGAGTACAGCGCGGCGGGCTTCGATTTCTTGATGCCTTGGAGCCCGGCCGCCGAGAACTTGTTGCGGAAGCGCGGGTCGTCCTTGGTGAGACCCTTCTTCTCGTCCTCTGCGGTGAGCTCCGGCGGCACGATGTCCAACAAAAGGACCGGAATACCGGCGTTGGCCAGGTGGGCGGCGATGCCGGAGCCCATCACACCAGCGCCGAGCACCGCGGCCTTACGAATTTCAGTGCCCATGGATTAACCTCCCGTTTTATTCACCCATCTAGGGTGCCAGATAATGAAGCGGTCCCCGGGTTTTCCGGGGCCGAAGAGCGACATAGTGAATGAACACTCATTCATTCTGCACAATTCGCCGCAGGTTGGCAAGTCTTTCATCCGCCGATCGACGGATGGCCTGGATGGAGACTGAGTTCTCCGAGAAAATCGAAGGGAATGGGGACTTTCGGCTGTCGAAGGCGGGAATCGAACGGCAGATTCGGGAGATGCCGAGCTGCGGCATCGGCGGCCTGTCAAACTCGTCGGGTTACAAAACTCGTTGGGTTACAATGCCGGCGAGGTTTTGCAGAATGCCTGGGAGGTGTTCGATGTCGCTGAGGAGAATCCTGACTGCCCTGATGGTCGTGGCGCTCACGGCGCCGGTGGCGTGGGCGGGGAGCCTGGCGGATGTCACGATGGATGACGAGGTGACGGTGTCGGGATCGACCCTGCACCTGAACGGGATGGGCCTTCGCAAAAAACTCTGGGTCAAGGCCTATGTGGCTGGTCTCTATCTCGAGGAGGCCACCGACGACGCTGCAGCCGCCGTCAACTCCGCCGGCAAGAAACGCATCGTGATGCATTTCCTCACCAACAAGGCGACCAAGAAAAAAATGGACGCTGCGTGGGCCGAGGGCCTGCAGCGCCACAGCGGTCACGATATCGGGATGCTCACGCTACCCGATCGTTTCTGGAAATGGCGCATGCACGGCGGCGCCGTCACCCTGGCGCGGCGGTTCATGGAAAGCTGCGAGCGCCCCGACGTCATTCTCGCCACCGACATGCTCGACCTCAGCACCTTCCTGGCGCTGACCCGATCGCTCACCAGCAAGGTGCCGGCGCTGCTGTACATGCACGAAAACCAGCTCACCTACCCGCTGCCGGCGGAGCCCGATCGAGGCCCGATGCGGCGGCAGAAAGGCGAGCGCGACCACCACTACGCCTTCGTCAACTACGCCTCGATGCTCGCCGCCGACCGCGTCGTGTTCAATTCCGAATATCATCGCCACGCCTGGTTCGACGAGCTGCCCCGCTTCTTGCGCCACTTCCCCGAGTACAACGAGCTCGACAGCGTGGCCGAGCTGCGCGGCAAGAGCGAGGTGTTGCCGGTCGGCATCGAATGCGGCGACTACGATGAAGCGGCCGCCGGCAAGCACCCCGCATCAGCGCCGACAGACGCCGCCGGTGGCGCCCCTTCCGTCGCTCCCCTGCTGATCTGGAACCAGCGCTGGGAATACGACAAGAACCCGGCGCAGCTGCTGCGCGCCCTGCGCCAGGTGGCCGATCGCGGCGACGACGGCTTCGAGTTCGACCAGCAGACCAATCGGGGGGGCTTCCGCGCAGAAATCTGTCAGCCCGATGCTTTCGAACTCGAGTACCTGACTCCCATTACCATAGGCGATCTTGACTCCTTAACGGTTGGCGATCTCGGCGATTCCAAGATCAGCGAACTCGAGCATGCCCATATAGTCATTACAAAAGAAGCAG
>JAIVTZ010000380.1:0-4413 GCA_049188105.1 Deltaproteobacteria bacterium
CAAGGTCACCGAGGACGGCACGGTGAAGGTGTTGGACTTCGGGCTTGCCAAGGCGTGGGAGACGGAGACCGGCGACTCGAGCCTTTCGCTGTCGCCGACGTTGACCCGGCACGCCACGGTCGAAGGCGTGATTCTCGGTACCGCGGCGTACATGAGCCCCGAACAGGCGCGCGGCAAGAAGGTCGATCGCCGGGCCGACATCTGGGCCTTCGGCGTGGTGCTGTGGGAGATGTTGACGGGCCGCAAGCTCTTCGAGGGCGAGACGGTCTCCGACGTGCTGGCCTCGGTTCTCAAGGAGACACCGGACCTCGAGGCGTTGCCGGATGACACGCCACCGGCTCTTCGCCGACTGCTGGCTCGGTGTCTTGATAAGGAACCCAAGAACAGGTTGCAGTGGATCGGCGACGCTCGACTGGATCTGGTTGAGTCGCTCGACTCGCCGCCCGAACTGAGCGGCCCGCCGGACACATCTGTCGTATCCAGAAGACGCGGCCTCGAATGGCTGGGCTGGCTGGCTGCTGCGGTTGCCCTCGGGGTGGCGGCCGTGCTCTGGCTGCTGCCGACCGCGGCCCCCGATCCTCCACTGACC
Source organism: Deltaproteobacteria bacterium (assembly GCA_049188105.1). Taxonomy (GTDB): domain Bacteria; phylum Acidobacteriota; class Thermoanaerobaculia; order Thermoanaerobaculales; family Sulfomarinibacteraceae; genus Sulfomarinibacter. Next base: position 590 of record JAIVTZ010000380.1, read on the forward strand.
AGATTCACACTGGGTCTCGGGGGCGATCACACCCTGTCATTCATCGACCAGCCGATTCTCGCCCTGTCTCCCGACGGCCGGACCCTGGCCATGACGGCGACCGACGCGCAGGCGGCACACGACACGATCATCCTTAGACACCTCGATGAGAACGAGGTCATCCAGCTCGAAAACACCGTGGGTGCCCGTGAGATGTTCTTTTCGCCCGATGGATCGTCGATCGGGTTCTTTGCCGACGGAAAATTGAAACGAGCCTCGGTTCACGGCGGTTCGGCGGTCACCATTACTGATGCTCCCAACCCTCGCGGTGGCGTCTGGCTTCCGGACGGCACCATCGTCTTTTCACCGGATTACGCCAGCGGTCTGTGGCGTGTATCCGATACGGGTGGGGTGGCCGAGATCGTGCTTGATATCGACTCGGAACGAGGCGAACGGACGTTCAGATTTCCTCACGCGTCGCCCGACGGCGATCTCCTCCTTTTCACCGTCGGCTCCATAACCAGCCCCAACAACTACGACGACGCAACCATCGACGCCTACTCACCGCAAAGCGGCAAACGCCGCACCGTCATCGAACGCGCGAACATGGCGCGGTTCGTCAGCGCCGACCGGCTCATCTTTGCCCGCGCTGGGGATCTCTTCGCCATCGGCTTCGATCCCGAGCGCCTCGAAACCGTCGGCGACGCGGTGCCGGTCATCGAGGATGTCGGTGGCGACCCTTCGAGCGGCGCAGGTTATTTTTCCATTGCGGCCAACGGCAACATCGCCTGGTTGGCCGGTGCGGTGACGGCGGCGGATGCTGTGCTGACGATCATCGACGACAGCGGTGCGGCCGAGCGTCTCCCGCTCTCCCCCCGAGGCTTCTACCAACCGCGATTCTCGCCCGACGGCACCCGGCTGGCGTTCACGGTCGGTGAGGGCTACTCCGGAGTTGCCGGCGACGTGTGGGTTTTCTCGCTGGCTTCTCAAGGGCTCAGCAGGTTGACCTTTGGCGGCAACGAGCTCTACCCCCTGTGGACCCCGGATAGCCGCCGGATCGCGTATTTGAACTACGCCTCCGATGCGGCCATCTTCGCCAAGGCGGCGGACGGCAGTGCTGCCGAGGAGCGGCTGACCACGGGGGAAACGACCGCTGTCTTTCCGGAGTCCTTCTCGCCTGACGGCCGCACCCTGGCTTATACCCGTGTTGGGGCGACCGCCGACATCTACCTCGTGACGCTGGGTGAAGAGGCTCGACTTTTCGAGAAGCGGGCCAGCTGCCCGACCATCTCACCGGACGGCCGTTGGATCGCGTACGCGTCGCCCGGCTCCGGCACGGCCTCGATCTACGTGAGACCGGTGGAGGGTGAGGGCAAGTGGCAGGTTTCTCCGAATTTCGGGGGTTACCCTCGGTGGTCCGGCGACGGGCGCCGACTTTTCTACATCGATATCGGTTCGCCCAAACGACCGCTGATGGCGGTTGACGTGGCGGCTGGAGACACCTTCAGCGCAGGACCTCCTGAGGTGGTGCTGGAAAACCTCAGCGGCACTTACGTGACTGCTACCTCACCGGCATTGAATTGGGATGTTTCGCCCTCCGGAGACCGTTTTGTCTTCGTCGAGTTCGAACGCCGTGCCCAGGCGGCAGCACAGGTCGAAATCGCCCTCAACTGGGCGCAGCACCTGGAGCTGGGGTCGCGGTGATCGGTACCACCCTCGCTCACTACCGCATCACCGCGGCGCTCGGCGCCGGTGGGATGGGGGAGGTGTGGCGGGTCACCGACTCCAAGTTGGATCGTGAGGTAGCGCTCAAGGTGCTACCCGATGATTTTGCGTCCGACCCTGACCGTAGGGCGCAATTCGAGTGCGAGGCGAAGGTGCTTGACAGGTTCACGGAGATCGAGCGGCTCGCCGGCCTGAGAGGCGCTCGATGACCGATCCTCCGAGCGGTGTCCATCACCGGGCGAGGCCGCTCAAGGCAATCCGGATTGACGATCTGACGGAGGCGGCGGGCGCCGTCGATGGCGTCAAGAGGCGGGAGCTCGATCCCGGCGACCGGGTCATCGTCTCGACCAGGAACTCGGTCTACTCACTGACCGCGCGCGCCGACGGCGCTTTCTACGTGAGCGGTGGCTGGTTCGAGCGCAAAGGCTCGGGACCGACGACGGTGGAGATCCTCGGTTGCACCGCGGGCGGGCATGCGCTCTTCACCGACCACATCGCGGCGCCCGGACTCTTCATGGAATTTGCCGACGGTTTGCGAACCACCCGTATCCGCACCGTTCGGCGGATCGCTAAGGACAAAGGACCCCACTGATTTTGCGAACCAGCCTCACCACCGCATCCTCGCGGCCGCCGTCTCGCGCCGGAACAGGGGTCGTGAGGAATAGACAGGTCCCCGGGTTGGGTTTTCTACTCAGAGAACCCATATTGGTAGGAACGGCACATCGATCGCTTCCGGCGCGGAGGGAGAAACGTCATGCATATGCGTTTTGTGCGCTTCAAGGTCAAAGAAGGCAAGCTATGGGATTATGCGCGCCATTATGAGGATCGCGTGATCCCGGCCTTGCAGGAGACCGAGGGGTGCTTGTTCGCGAGCCTGCTGCAACCCTCGGGTGACGATGACGAGTGCGTGTCAATGACCATGTGGCGAAGCCACGAGCTTGCCGAAGCGTACGAGAAGAGCGGCCTCTACGATCAGATTCTCGACGAGAGTGACGAGTTTCTCGCCGAGGCATCGGAGTGGCATGTCCGTCTCGCCGGAGACCCAGGGGGCACGGTACCGCCGCTCCAGGACCCCGAAATCGAGGCCTATCCGGTGGAGGTGGCGGGGTTCAGCGATCGTACCGACCAGTTCTCCTCGCGCGGGATCTACCTGCGGATCGTGGCGGCGCGGGTCGAGTCTGGAAAGTTCAACGATCTCAAGGAACGGTATGACCAACAGATCAAGCCGGGTCTGCTGGCGACCAAGGGGTGCCGGGCGGTGTTTTTGGTGGAGGGGGTCGGGGCCAGCTCGCGGGCGCTGTCGGTGACGGTGTGGGACCACGAGGAGGATGCGATCCGGTACGAGCTGAGCGGCGCCTTCGACGAGAACACCGCCAAGGTGAGCGAGTTCTTTTCGGGTCTGTATCAGTGGAAGCTGTCGCTGGCGACGGATGGCCAGCGAGAGAGCGTGAGCGGCAAGGACCTCGATGTGCGCGGGTACCAACAGGTCATCGGACGGCGATTGGGCGATTGACCACCCATCTTGGGATTCAAAAAAACCGCTCGCGGATTCTCCACGATTGAGATACAATCTCGCCGATAAATCGGTGTGTTCGAAAAAGGAGGAAAGATGGGTGGTATCAACACCGGAAGGTGGCTGCTTGGCGGGCTGGTGGCCGGACTCTTTATTTTCATGTTCGAAGGCGTCTCGAGCGTGTTTTACATGGAGGACATGACCGCGGCGATGGAAGCCCATAACCTGTCGATGGACATGTCGGCCGGCGCGATGATCTTTTTTGCCATGATCAGTCTCGTTTCGGGGCTTGTGCTGGTGTTCTTCTATGCTGCGGCGCGTCCGCGGTTTGGTCCCGGCATGAAGACCGCCGCCATCGTCGCGATCGGACTCTGGACCGGCGGCTATCTCATGACGCTGCTGGGCTATTGGTCGATGCACCTCTTCCCCAACGGGATGTTGGTGACCTGGGGGTTGATCGGATTGGTCGAGATGATCCTCGCCACAATTCTCGGCGCCTGGATCTACCGCGAGGATTGATCGAAACTGTTCCCCGGGTATCGAGTATGATCAGTACAAGACCGGTGAGTGGGAGAGGATGATGACCGAAACGATGCCGCGGCGCTCA
>JAIVTZ010000381.1:0-4408 GCA_049188105.1 Deltaproteobacteria bacterium
GGTGGCCGTAAATGCCCGTATTCCCGGCATCCAGCAGCTCCATTGCTTTCAGCGCAGCCCCGCCGCATTTTAGAGTCAGGGCAACCCATTCATCCAGGCTCAAACCGTCTTTCTGTATTTCCGACAGCCCTTCATGGACAAAGGAATACACTTCGTCATCCTCCTGCCCCAAAATCTGGGCGTGGTCTGCATAGGCGCTCACTCCTTTAATGCCGTAGAGAACGGTGTGCTTCAGAGAAAGAATATCCGGGTTGTCACCTGGGTAGGATTTCACACCGACTTTCTCTCCCTGCCTGATCAATTCTTCCAGCGTATCTTGAGGATTATATGCAGCAGGACCATCAGGAAGATCGACGTTTCCACTGGCATCATCACCACGATCGTGGACGCCGACGGAAACCTCATCGGCATGGACCCCCTGAAGGGCTACTCCGGAAAGTTCTTCCAGGAGGGCATCAAGCCGCGGTCCATCGACGAGTTCGTGGTCGGCTACGACAAGCAGATCTCCTCCGCATGGACGGGCCGCATCTTCGCCCGGCACCGCAAGGGCAAGAACTTCTGGGAGGACACGGACAACGACGCCCGCTCGCGCTACGACCCGCCTGAGGGGATTCCACAGGAGCTCTACGTCCCCAACCTGGACGAGATCCGGGCCGAGATCGGTGGCTCTTCCTACGTCATCGCCGCGCTCGACGGCGCCTTTACGAAGTACTACGAGATCAGCACCGAGGCCGAGTGGCGCGGCAGGAACGCCTTCTTCCGCGGCTCCTACGTCTGGAGCCACTACTACGGCAACTTCGACCAGGACAACAGCACCACGTCGAACGACAGCAATATCTTTGTTGGATCTTCGTTCATCGCCGACGGGGCGGGCCGCCAGCTGTGGGACTTCCGCGAGGGCAACCTCCGTGGTGACCGGCGCCACCAGCTCAAGGCCTACGGCTACTACCAGGTCCCCTGGAACGGCACCTTCGGAGCCTATGGCGTCTACCAGTCGGGCCAGCCGTGGGAGACCTGGGACGTGGAGGTCTACCGCCACCTGACCGGAAGCTCGAGCGACACGAGTCGCTACGCCGAGCCGGCGGGCTCCCGCACCACCGATTCCCACTACCAGCTCGATCTCAGCTACACCCAGGACTTCCCGATCGGCAACCGGTTCAACATCCAGCTCGTAGGTGACGTCTTCAACGTCACGGACAACCAGACCGGTTACAACATCCAGAACAAGAAGAACAGCGCCGGCTTCGGGGACCCGAGGACCTTTTTCAACCCCCGGCGCTTCCAGCTCATGGTCAGATTCCTGTTCTAAGACGGACCGGGTTTCAACCCGCAGAACGCGGAGCCGGGATGAAAAATCCCGGCTCCTTTTTTTGTGGCTTGAGGCCTGGGGCTTGTGGCTTGAGGGCCGGATACCGGATACCGGATACCGGATACCGGATACCGGATGCCAGATGCCGGATATCCGATGCCGATCGCCGATATGAATCCGACAAACGAGCCCCGAAGGGGCGATAGATCCATAGCCTGGGGCGTCAGCCCCAGGAAACGAAACCACGAATACACGGAGCCCTGGAGGGGCGACAGATTCGTGCTGCGGCGTGAGCCGCAGCAATCGAACGCCATATGTCTGTCGCCGCTTCGCGGCTTGTTGTTTTTGTTCGCACCATGATCCTGGGGCTCACGCCCCAGGCTAAATATCTGTCGCCGCTTCGCGGCTCGTGACACGCCTACACGGGGGGCACCTCATCAGGAGCCAGAACCCGGGTGACTCTGGGACCGAGCGACGTCCAGATCTCGTAGGGGATCGTGCCGCAGAGCTCGGCCCACTCCCACACTCCGATGGTGTCGGACCCCAGCTCTCCCTGCTGCGAGCCCAGAAGCACGGCCTCGTCCCCGACCCGGATGCGATCGTCGACGAGAACCGAGACCAGATCCATGCTCACCCTGCCGATGACCGGAAAGGACCCACCACGGATCAGGACTCGGCCGCGATTCCCCAGGCTCCGGCGGAAGCCGTCGGCGTAACCGACCGCGAGAACCGCGACCTGCACCGGGCGGTCGCCCTCGACCTTCCAGGTGCCTCCGTAACCGACGGCGTCGCCGGGGGCCACGGTCCTGACCTCGATCACCCGGGTCGTCCACCGACCCACGGGCATCAGGAGATCTCCGGCGGGCGTGTCGTGCAGGTCTCGCGACGGGCCGGCGCCGTAGAGCATCACGCCCGGCCGAACAACCTGCGTATTCTCACCGATGTCGGTCTCGCCCAGGCCCCTGTGCAGGAGCGCCCCGCTGTTGCACGAGTGGATAGCGGCCGCCCGCACGAGATCGTCCGGCAATTGGGACACCATCCTCCGAAAACGTTTCTCCTGCTCCCGGGTCGAGGAGAGATCCTCCTCGTCGGAGGAGGCGAAGTGGGTCATGACCCCCACTACCCGGAGGTCGTCGGACGAGCGGAGGATGGGAACCAGATCCTCGAGCTCACGCTCCTGGATCCCCAACCTCCCCATTCCGGTATCCAGCTTGAGCTCCACCTGAAGAGGGCCCGCATCTCCCAGGCGGTCGAGGAGCAGACGCAGCTCATCCAGAGAGCTGACGGCCGGGACGAGCTGCGCCTCGCGGACGGCATCGAGATACTCGCGATTCCCCCAGTCCTTCTCTCCGCTCACCAGGTAGACCGGAATCCCACTCGTCAGCCACGACCGGATGCGAAGCCCCTCCTCGAGGGTGGCGACTCCGAGCTCGTCGGCGTGCTCCGCGAAGACCTCGATCAGCTCCTCGAGACCGTGACCGTACGCATTCGCCTTGACCATTGCCCTGACGCTCGCTCCGGCCGGCGCCAACTTCCGCGCGAGGGCGAGGTTGGCCGACAAGGCGTCGCGGCTCAGAGTGAATTGACTCAGGGCTTCTGCCCCTCAGAGGCGGCGCTCGCCTCCGCATCGGTCTCGGCCAAAATCTCCCGAACGACGGCTCGGTCATCGAAGTGGTGGAGGTCGGTGCCCAGGATTTGCATCGTCTCGTGTCCCTTGCCGGCGACGAGCAGAATGTCTCCCTCCCCGATGAGATCCAGGGCCCTCGCAATCGCCGCACGCCGATCGGGCACGATCTCGTAGCGACCTTCTCCTTTGCTCATCCCCGCGACGACCTCCTCGAGGATCTGGGCGGGGTCTTCGGTCCGAGGATTGTCCGAGGTCAGGATGGCGAGATCGCTGTAGCGCTGGGCGATCCCACCCATGACCGGCCTCTTCGACCGGTCCCGATCGCCCCCGCAACCGAACACCGTGATGATCCTCCGGTGTGGGAGAGCGCTCAGGCTCTTGAGCACCTGGAGCAGACCGTCGGGGGTGTGGGCAAAATCGACGAGGATCCGAGCGCCGCGCACGTTGTCGATCGGCTCGAGCCTCCCGGGGGCGATCGTGTCCGCTTCCAGGCCCTGAACGATGGCCTCCTCATCAATCCGCAGGGCAATCCCCATCCCCGCCGCGCCCAACATGTTGCGGAGATTGTGCTCGCCGACGAGGGGGGAACGGAGCTTTCGACTCCAGCTCGGGGTCTTGAGGTCGAAGACGGTTTCTTCCTGCGAAAGCCGGATGTCCTCCGCGGTGATGTCTACACCCGGCCCGAGACCGAAGGACAGTCTGCGGTCGCCGGGCAGTCGCGCGAAGATTTTCCGCCCGTGAGGGTCGTCCGTGTTGATGACCCCCGTCCCCTCGGCCTCGAGATGGCTCTCGAAGAGGACCGCCTTGGCCTCTCCATAGTCCTCGAGGTCGCGGTGGAAGTCGAGATGCTCGGGAGAGAGGTTGGTGAAGGCCGCGGCCTCAAATCGCAGACCATCCACCCGATGGAGCCGCAGACCGTGGGAGGAGACCTCCATCGCGACATGGCGCACGCCGTCCTGCCGGATCTCGTGGAGGAGCTCGTGAAGGTCCAGGGCGAGGGGGGTGGTGTTCGGCGCTTTGTAGGCTCGATCCTTCCACCGGTACTGGATCGTTCCGATCACCGCCGAGGGAATGCCGGCCGCGGCCCAGATGGCCTCCAGGAGATAGGTCGAGCTGGTCTTGCCGTTGGTGCCGGTGAATCCGGCCAGGATCATGTCGCGAGCCGGGTGTCCGTAAAACTCCGCCGCCAGCAGTGGCATCGCCGCCAGCGTGTCCCGCACCCGCACGCAGGGAAGAGATCCGTCTGGAGGGAACTCCTCCACCACCGCCACGGTGGCCCCGGCCGATTCGGCTGCGCTCAGGAATCGGTGCCCATCCGTGCCAGTTCCCCGCAGGGCGACGAAACACGTACCCGGCCTCACCTTTCGGGAATCGTAGGCGAGGGCCTCGATGTGGGCGGGGAGGTCGCCCCGGGTCTCCAGTACCTCGACCCGATCCAGCATCCGTTTCGTGTCGACCATCACTCTCCTGTC
>JAIVTZ010000382.1:0-4398 GCA_049188105.1 Deltaproteobacteria bacterium
TGAGGCGACCCACCGACAGAACGGTCTGTGAAAAAAAATGAGCCGACCACTCGGTACGCAGATTGAGCCAGGCGCTGTAGCTGCCGTACTTGGCCCGGATGTCCTGCACCTCGTCGTCGGCGACTTCCTTGAAGCCGAGGTCGTCATAAGCTACCAGCAAGTTGGCCGAAAGGTCCGACCGCCGACCCACCTCGTGCTGGATCTTGGCCAACACATCGTAGTAGTCGGTCAGTACGTCCTTCGGGGAATCACGGACGGCGCCGGCGATGGCGTCCGGGTACCAGGCGCGGGCGCTGACAAACCACTGGCCGCGGTCCTCATTGAAGGATCCCTGGGTTAACAGGCGCGCGTTGATCGTGCTCAGCTCGATAGAGGTGGTTGCGGGACCGGTGGGCGTCGCCATCGAGATGTCCATGACCCCGCTCATGCGGTCGCCGTACTCCACCGGGAAACCGCCGGTGAGGAAATCGACCCCGCCGACGGCCTCGGAGTCGATGATCGAAAAGACGCTCTGGAAGTCCTTGAGGTGAAAGGGCTCATACAGCTCGAGACCGTCGAGGATCACCAGCAGCTCGTCCTGCTCGCCGCCGCGAACGTTGATCTTGGCCGTGAAGTCGCCGCCGGCCGCACCCGGCAGCCTTTTGACTGCCCGGTAGAGGTCGTCGGCCGCGTGCGGCATCTGCCGCACCTCGTCTCGGCTCAGGAATTGCCGACTCTCGGGTTGCTCCTCGAGAAGCCGAAAGTGACTCGGAGTGACGATGACCTCGTTGAGGAAGACCGACACCGGCACGAGGTCGAAGCGGAGGCGTGCGACCTGTCCGGGTTGGACGGCGACGTCGTCGATGCTCTGGTTCATGAATGCCGACGAGGTCACCGTGACCGTGTACGTGCCGGGCGGGAGGTCCGGGAGCACGAAGCTCCCGTCGGGAGCCGGCGCGGCCTTGATGGGCGTGCCTTCGACCGCGATCATCATATCCGGAGCCCCGATCGGGTTGCCCGCAACGGTCACGAGCCCGTGGATCTCGCCGGCGGTGGGCGGGCCTTCACCGACGGGCGTGGCCACGACGATGAGAAATCTTCCGCCGGGGCCCTCCTCGGTCGTCAAGCCGTGCGGCGCCAGGATCTGGTCGAGAATGTTCCTCGGGTCGTCGGAGCTCGGTTCCACCTCCACCACCATCGTCGGCGTGACCACAGCGCTGCTGAAGACGATCTGCAGACCCTCGGCCTGCAAATCGGTCAGCACCTCCGCCAGAGGGCGGCCTACGAAACTGTCACCGTCCTGATCACCGGCCGCCTGCGGGGCAAGCGCCAGGACCAGCACCACGGCCAACGAACGTCGCCACATGATCAAATCTGAGTATGGCAGACCGATGGAATCTCGCGGTCTGCCGCCCCTTCAGGGCTGACCGTTTTTGATTGCGTTGTTTCCTGGGGCTGACGCCCCAGGCTATGTATCTGTCGCCGCTCCGCGGCTCAACCGAATGGGGTTTTCCATTCTTGGGGCTGACGCCCCAGGCTATGTATCTGTCGCCGCTCCGCGGCTCAACCGAATGAGAGTCTCCCTTTCTTGGGGCTGACAACCCAGGCTGTGTGTCTGTCGCACCTACGGTGTTTGATGACGAGGACACCTGGTCGGCTGGAGCCGCGAAGCGGCGATATACACATAGCCCCGGGCGTGAGCCCGGGGAAATTCCGTTCGCCTCAATTCCTCCAGCCCTGGAGGGGCGACAGACACTGGTATTGCGCCATTACCCACCGATCACTCGTTAAGCCGAAGTTCAGGCACGATTTGATGGCTCTGATCTCCCAGTACCCGCATGAATAGAGGGTTTTGAGGCGGTGAGTGTGTATATTTTTGTACAATATGTGCCCATGTAATGTACATCTATTATTCTTGACATACATGGTTAAGGACTGTATCATGAGGCCATGTACATCGATATCGTACCCAACCGAGACTCGCCCCCAGCCGTCCTCTTGCGCGAATCGCACCGAGAAGGCGGCAAGGTGGTCAAAACCACCATCGCCAATCTCTCCAAGTGCCCAGCAGAAGCTATTGAGGCATTACGCCTCGCCCTGCGTGGCGTGAAACTGGTCCCCCAAGAGGGCGTTTTCTCCGTCGAGCGCTCGACACCCCACGGACACGTCCAGGCAGTGCTTGGCGTAATGCGCAAGCTGAACATGGATTCACTGCTGGCGTCTCGACCGAGCCGCGAACGGGATCGGGTGCTGGCGATGATCGCCCAACGGATTGTGAATCCCTGTTCGAAGTTGGCCACCACGCGCCTGTGGCACACCACGACCTTGGCCGAGGAGTTGGACGTCGAGGACGCGGATGCCAATGCGCTCTACGACGCGCTGGATTGGCTGGGGAAGCACCAAGGGCGCATTGAGAAGAAGCTGGCCAAACGCCATCTCGAGGAGGGCGCGAAGGTCCTCTTTGACGTATCGAGTTCGTCGTACCACGGCCACACGTGCCTGCTGGCGGTCCATGGCTACAACCGCGATGGCCAGAAGCTACCGAGTATCGTCTACGGCTTGTTGGCCGATGGCGAGGGGCGGCCGGTAGCGGTGGATGTCTACCCGGGCAACACGGGCGACCCTTCCACGGTGCCGGACCAGGTCGACAAGTTGCGCGGCCGCTTTGGGCTCGAGCGAGTGGTGCTGGTGGGCGACCGCGGCATGCTGACACAAACGCAGATAGACGCTTTGCGCGAGCACCCCGGTTTGGGTTGGATTTCCGCGTTGCGCTTCACCGCCATCCGCGGCTTGGTCGAGACGGGGGCGTTTCAGCCTTCGCTCTTCGACCAGCAAAACCTCGCCGAGATCACCAGCGAAGACTATCCGGGCGAACGCTTGGTCGCCTGCTACAACCCGCTGTTGGCCGAGGACCGCAAACGCACGCGCGACGAGCTCCTCGCCGCTACCCAAGCGCTCCTCCAGAAGATTGCGGCGCAAGTCGCGCGGCGCACCAAAAAACCCATGACCGCCGACGAAATCGGCGTGAAAGTGGGCAAAGTTATCAACCGCCACAAGATGGGCAAGCACTTCGTGTTGATGATCGAAGACAACCTGCTGCGCTTCGAACGCGACGAAGCATCCATCAAACGCGAGGCCGACCTCGACGGCATCTACATCATTCGCACCAGCGAAGACCAAGCCGTGCTGAGCGCAGAAGACACCGTGCGCACCTACAAGAGTCTCGGACAAGTCGAGCAAGCTTTCCGTTGTATCAAGAGCATCGACCTGCAAGTGCGCCCCATCCGCCATCGCAGTGAGGCCCATGTGCGCGCCCACATCTTCTTGTGCATGCTTGCCTACTACGTCCAATGGCACATGAGGAAGGCTCTGTCGTCTGTCTTGTTCCAAGACGACGAACTCGCGCAAGCCCGATGGACGCGTGACGCCGTGGCGAAGGCGAAACCCTCCCAGAGTGCCCGCGCAAAAAAGCGCACCAAGATAACGCCCGATGGCTGGCCGGTGCACAGCTTCAGTTCGCTCTTGATGGACCTGGCCACACGCTGCAAGAACATTTGCCGCACGGGAGATGGCAAGAACACCATCCGCTTCGAACAACTGACCGAACCCTCGCCTTTCCAAGAGCACGTCTTCGATCTGCTCGACATCAAGCCTTGAACCACTGTACCCAGTAACCTTGCACTTGAAATCAAGCTTAAGCTATTGAATCATATTGGTTTGAACATGATTTCGCGCTGGAACTCCGGCCTAGACGGTGTGGAGGTCGAGAAGGAGCTTTCGGCGATCCTCGTTGGTTCGGGGGTCGAAGGCATCTCCCCCTCGTCGCTTTCGCTGACAGATTCCGGTGGATCCATCCAGCTGGCTGAAGATCCGAGAGCGCGTGGACGACCTGGGGATGCGTCACGTCTTCTATCGTCAAAACTACACGCCGCCCATCGGGCCCGTGACCGCCAATTCACCCGCGGCCGGGGCCGGTATTTGGCTGGTTGGCGCCGAATTGGGCCTCCACTATGACGCCGAAGGACAACTGACCTTTGTGTTTGGAACACAGTACGATGGCGTCGTTTCCACCACCACGCCTACCGTCGGCACATCATCGGATGCCTATTCGGTAGCGCAATCTCGAGCCGGGGAATACCCGGGCTTCTCTGCGGCGGATCCTCGGGAGGTGCCGCCACGATTTGCCGCCTCGGACCTCTCTCAGGTTCGCCTGCTGTTGCTCAGCGAGGATCCCGAGTCTTTCCGTTACGCCTGGCGAATCCCGGTTCGATCCTCGTCCGGGTCCCGATTCCGATCCTGGTCCACATCCTGGTCCCGGTCCTCGGTGACCGGAGAGCGCTCCTCGGAACCGTCGGCCGGCGCCGCCACCGCGATCCTCCTCGCCGACCACCACAGCTTACCCGACAGCTACAGCGTCCA
>JAIVTZ010000383.1:0-4371 GCA_049188105.1 Deltaproteobacteria bacterium
GCGCCTTCCTCGCACAGGAAAGAGCGAGAGAGAGGGTCGCCGAGCTCTATCGCCGCTGGGCCGAGCTCGAGGACAAAGTCTAGCCCGCATTTCTCACCAGCTGTCTGCTGCGGCTGGCGATGCGCGGCACCCAGCGCTGATGCAGCTGTCATGTGAGCCTTCTGCAAAAATCGGATAGCTGTCATCCTGAGCGAGCGAAGCGAGTCGAAGGATCCCCTGAAGTAGGAGAATGCCGATATATCAGCTTATCCCCTGCTTCGGGGGATCCCTCGACTCGGTCGTCGGACTCCCTCGCTCGGGATGACAGGAGTTTTGCAAGAGGCTCACGTGACACCTATGTGGCACCGATCCGTTTCCCATTTTATTAGGTGATATGAGAGTATCGAATCCTATGAATAGACAAAGGGCCCGCCTGTTCAGTTTGTGTTTCTTGCTGGCTGCCATGGTCGCGTGTTCTGACAAAGGGGCTGAGATGATCAAATCAAGCACCACTGACAAGACCGAATCCCGGGCGTTCAACAAGCCCGAGACCACCTATCTGGGCCAAACCGCCGCATCGATCGCGGCAGACCATGGCGGAGATTCGGGCTTTCTGCTCCTGGACCGTGGGCGGGATGCCCAGTCGTGGCGGCTGATTCTCGCGGACGCCGCCGAGAAGAGCATCGACGCTCAGTACTTCCTGTGGAAGAACGACGAGGCCGGCAAGGTCATGATGCAGCGACTGCTGGCGGCCGCCGAGCGGGGCGTGCGGGTGCGGGTCCTGATCGATGATTCGATGACCGAATCAGACCCCGAGTACCTGGCGTTGTTGGGTGCCCATCCCAATATCGAGGTACGTCTGTACAAACCTTTTGGACCGAAACACAAGTCGCTTCTGAGGTGGGTCGACTACGCCGCGCACATGAAAGTCATCGACCGGCGGATGCACAACAAGCTCTATCTGGTCGACGGCAGCATGGAGATCATCGGCGGCCGCAACTTCGGCAACGAGTACTTCGAGTACCCGGGCGAGTTCGTCTTTCGCAGCCGGGATCTGTTGGCCCTCGGTCCGGTGGTTGAGACCTCCGGCGCGGCATTCGACATGTACTGGAACAGCGACTGGGCCGTGCCGATCGAAGATGTGGTCTCGCACGTCCCGACCGCCGAGGAGGCCGCGGCCAACACGACCGATCTCGACGCCTTCGCGGCGGATCCCGCCAACTACCCGACGGGCTTCTACGACGACCCCAAACAGATCGACGCCGAGATGGCCGCGCTCGAGAACGCCCTGCTGTGGGGCAAGGGCACGTTGCTCGTCGACGATGTGCCGGACAAGGATGGCAAGCCGCAGACCCGCGAGGAGTTCGACAGGACCGGTGTGACGATCGGTCGTGCGGCGGCCCAGGCGACCGACGAGGCCCTCATCCAGAGCGCCTATCTCATCCTGGAAGACGACGGCGCGCTGGGGCTCGAGACGCTGATCCAGCGCGGCGTAACGGTCAAGCTCGCCACCAACTCGATGGCTGCGAACAACCACCTGTCGGCCTTTGTTGCCTATCGCAAGCAACGCAAGAGGATGCTCGACGGCGGCGCCGAGGTCTACGAAATGCGACCGGATGCGAAGACGGAACGAGCGCAGTTCACGGCCGAGGAGTTGGCTGAGCACAAGACCTTCTTCGGACTGCACGCCAAGACCATGGTCTTCGATCGCAAGGTCGTGTTTGTCGGCTCGTTCAACCTCGACCCCCGCTCGGTCAACCTCAACACGGAGATGGGTCTGATGGTCGAAAGCGAGGCGTTGGCCAGGGCGGTCGCCGAAAGCATCGAGAACGACATCGCCGCGGGCAGCAGCTGGCGAGTGATTCTCAAGGATGATGGGAGCATCGCGTGGGTGACCATGGAGGACGGCGTGATCCGCGAGGAGTTCAACACCGAGCCCATGACGACCGCGGCGCGGCGGGCGGAAGCCGATGCGCTGGCGCTCATCCCCGACAGTTCGGAGATGTGATTCAAACAGCCGGGATCACGGTCCCGGGGTCAGTACTCCGTCCTGGACCGTGAAGGTGGTGACCTCAAAGAGGTCGGAGAGCGCCTCCGGGTCGTCGTAGAAGCTGGTGAAAACGTGATCGGTCGAGATCTCGTGGATCTTGACCTCGAATGCGTCGGCGGTTGCTTCGATCACCACGAAGGCGTCGACATCCGTGTCCGCGTAGACAATGTCGGATGGCGACACGAGCTCGTCATCCAGCGATGAAATCTGGAGCAGCGCATCGAAGTGGACTAGCAGGTCATCCATTCCCGGGATCTGGCCGAGGATCGGGTCCGACGCGATCGCACTTCCCACTAACTCGGCGTAGGACGAGGATGAGATCGCTGAGCCGGTGAACTCGTAGACCCCCCCTCCATGGTCTGTCACGAAACTGGCGTGGATATCGCCGGAGATCACCACCGCGTTCTCCACCAGACCGAGCACCGTGAGCAGCTCGGTCCGCTTCTGCGGAAAGCCGTTGAAGTCCTCAGCCGAGAGGCCGAGCCGGACCCGCAACAGGTCCGGGAAACCCGGTGGCAGCATGGCCGCGATCACCGGGTTGGTGAAGTCGATCACCAGCGGGGTCATCATCACCGAGTTTGCCAGCACCTTCCAGGTCGCCGGACTGCCGAGGAGCGTGCCCTGCAGCCACGCGTTCTGCACGCCGCCGAACGCTTCCTGCGCTGCGCCGCCGGTCATCAAGTAACGGTGAGCCGCGTACAGGTTGAAGGTGTCGAGTATGACCTGGAGGCGTGAGCCCGTCGATGAGTACATCGCGGTCTTGCCGATGAACATATAGGAGATGCCGCGAGGCAGCATCGCCTGGATCTCGGGCGAAAACGGAGGCGGCAGGTCGGCCGCCGCGTACAGAGCGTTGATGAAGGTGGTGCTCTGGTTGCCCTTCAAACTCTCTTCGGCGAGGCGCACAGCGGAAAACGTGTCGAGAGCCGCGTTTTCCATCATGTAGACCTGGGCGGCAATCATGGTCGCGGTCTGGCGCAGGATCGGCAGTGCCGCACCGAGGAGATCCATGTCGACGTACGGATCGAAGTTTGACTTCACCGCCTCGAAGACAGGCTCGGAAAGCATCTGGATCAGACCACCCTGGTCCACCGCGATGGTGCCGGGGAATGCGTCCTCGGCCACAAGATGGTCGGGGCGGAAGGTGCGGTAGTCGGAGAGCACCAGATGAAGTACCGACCCGAACATGAAATCGCGGTAAATGCCGGAGTTGGGGTAGAGGTTGCTGTCGTCGATCGCGAGCAACCCGTCGTCCCCGAGACCTGCCTCGGTCGGAATCCACTCGTAAAACGCCTGCTCGGCGTTGCGGCGGCGCTGCTCATCGAACTCGTCCTCCCGGCCGTTGGAGTACGTCGCGGTGGCGCCCCAGCAGTCATTGGAGTACTCGTGGTCGTCCCAGATGACGATCATCGGCCAACGCGCGTGCACCTGCTGCAGCATCTCGTCCGAGCGGAAGGTGCGATACAGCGTCCGATAGTTGGCGAGACTGGCCGCCGCGTAGAAGGGGTTCTCTTCGGTGCCGAGGTGGATGGCGCCCTCGAGGTCCTCAAACTCCACCTTTCGCTCCTCGGACGGATCCTGGAACGAGGGGTCGCCGGTGGTCTCGTAGACGTAATCCCCGAGGTGAACCACGAAGTCGATGTCCTCGTCGTGCTGATTGAGCAGCTCGAAATAGGGGTTGTAGTAGCGGCCGGTAAAGTCCTGGCCGTAGACCACCGCGAAGCGGACCGGCACGGCCATTTCAGGCGTCGGAGCGGTCTTCGTCCTTCCCACCGCGGAGTACTCCATCACGGCACCCGTGCCGTAGACGAAACGGTAGTAATAGGTGGTGTAGGCATCGAGTCCCTCGACCCGGACCTTGAGGCACCAGTCGTTGTCCTCCGAGGCCGTCAGCTGGCGTGTGAAGACCACGTTCGTGAACGCCTCGTCAGTCGCCACCTCGACCTGGATCGCATCCGGGATGTCGGGGTTGTCGATCCTCGTCCATAGCACCACGCTGTCCGGCCGCGGGTCGCCGGAGGCCACCGATTGGGGGAAGTAGTCGTTGGCGGCCGCTGCGCCGGCCACGGCACACGTCACCAAGATCAAACCCGCTGTACGAAGAAAACCACGCATCACATCCTCCTTCCTGGCTGGACGCACGGCTGCCCAACCGGGACCCGTAAAGAATCTCGACTCTCATGAGACGCCACCTTCTATCACCTCGCACGAAGTGGGGGGACTATGGTACACCCAACCGCCCACGCACCGGATACTGGATACCGGATACCGGATACCGGATAGCGGATACCGGATACTGGATGCTCGATGCTGGATGCTGGATGCTCGATGCTGGATGCTCG
>JAIVTZ010000384.1:0-4351 GCA_049188105.1 Deltaproteobacteria bacterium
AAGGCCAGCAGCGTGTCCGACTTCGTGGTGGGCGGGCGCGACCGTCCCTGGTGGCTGATCCTCTTCTCCATCGTCGCCACCGAAACCAGCACGGTCACCTTCCTGAGCATCCCCGGTTTTGCCTACACACGAGACATGACCTGGCTACAGATTCCGCTCGGTTTCCTGCTCGGGCGGTTCGCCGTGGTCTTTCTTCTCCTGCCGCAGTACTTCAAGGGGTCGTTCTACACCGCCTACGATGTGCTCCACCAGCGTTTCGGGGGCGCCACCCAGAGGGCGGCATCGGCGATGTTCATCATCACCCGCAGCCTTGCCGACGGCCTTCGCCTCTTTCTCTCGGCCATCGTCCTCCAGGAGATGACCGGGATCCCCATTCACTGGGCCGTGGTCGCCATGGGCGTAGCCACCATCGTCTACACCTTCTTCGGCGGCATTCGAGCGGTACTCGTGACCGATCTGGTGCAGTTCGTGATCTACATCGGCGGCGCCATCGTGGCACTGATCATCATTCTGCAAAAACTCCCCGGAGGCTGGGAGCAGCTCGTCACCGTCGGCGAAGCAGCCGGCAAGCTGCGGGTCTTCGATCTCGCGTTCGACTGGAGTCAGCCCTACGGACTGTGGGCCGGTCTGATCGGCGGGCTCTTCATCACCCTCGGCTCCCACGGGGTCGATCAGATGATGGTGCAGCGGTACCTGTGCGCTCGAAACCTCAAGGATGCCCAGCGGGCGCTCTGGGTGGGTGGGTTCGTGGTGGTGGCCCAGTTCGCGCTCTTCCTCCTGATCGGCGTCGGGCTCTTCGCCTTCTATCAGGCCTTCCCCCCCGAGGTCGCGTTCGACCGCGGCGATCGCGTCTTTGCGCGGTTCATTTTGGACGAGATCCCGGTCGGTCTGTTGGGTATCTTGCTGGGCGCCATCTTCGCCGCCGCCATGTCCACGCTCTCGAGCTCGCTCAACTCCTGCGCCACCGCCGCCGCCAACGACTTCTACTTCTCCGGGAAGGGCTCGGAAACCTCGGCCAAAAAGCAGCTCGGTGTGGTCCGCATCCTGACCGTGGTCTTCGGGCTGATCCAGATCGGAGTCGGGATCGCGGGCCAATGGGTGAAGGCTTCAGTGGTCTCGAGCGTACTGGGAATCGCTGCATTCACCACCGGGATTGTGCTCGGGGTGTTCTTCCTCGGATTATTCGCCAAGCGGGTCGGTGAGCGCGCGGCGTTGGCCGGGCTCGTGGTCGGCCTGTCAGGGATGAGCATCATCTTCTTCGCCACGCCGCTGGCCTGGCCCTGGTTCGCATTGGTCGGCTCGGCCATCACCTTTGCCGCCGGGCTGGGTGCGAGCTTCATCTGGCCTCGTCCGGAATCAAATCCATAAAGGTCGTGACGGCATGAATAGGCAAATCCCCTCGACCGTGTTGATCCTGGCCCTCCTGTACGCTGTGGCCGCGCCGGCCGCCCCCTGCCCATCGGCGCAAACCGCCGAAACTCCCGCTCCGGGGCTGAAGCATCTCGTCCTCGATAAGGGAGAGGTCGCCGCTGCGACGAGCTACCGGATCCTGCTCGGGGTCTTTGACAGTCAGTCCGAAGCCGATGGCATGCTCGACCGCCTGCAAAAAAACGGTTTCTCCGCTGTCCCGGACGCCGATGGCACGGTCTATCGGATCGTCATTCCAGGCATCTCCCAGCGGGCGGAGGCGGAGGACATGAGGACGCGGCTCATCGACCGGGGTTTCTCACTACCGCTGGAAATCCAGGAGATCCAGAGCGGTCTCACCGATCCGGAGGGCCCGTGGAGGATCAACGTTCTCGAGGTCGATCCGAAGAGGATCGAGGTGCGGGTGGCCCATGCGTACGACGCCGCCATTGGGCTCGAGACGACGGCTGCATTGGCGCTCCGACGCGGCGCCCTGGCGGCGATCAACGGCGGTTACTTCCGTATGACAGGACTTCTGGCCGGAGACTCTCAGGGAGCTCTCCTGATCGAGGGCCGACTGCTCTCCGAACCCGACCGGGGGCGAGCCGCCGTGGGTTTCTATGATCGTGACGGCGTGGTACGAACCGTCTTCGGAAGGCTTGGTTTCCGCGGCGAGGTCCGGCTCGCAAAAGGGGAAGCCATCCCGCTCAACGGGATCAACCGACAGCGAGAATCCTCGGGGATCGTTCTCTACACGCCGGAGTTCCATCGCACGACCCTCACGTCTTCCGAGGGCGCCGAGGTTGTCATTGAAAACGGGCGCATCACCGAGATCCGGCAAGGAGCGGGCAGCTCGGTGATTCCGTCCAATGGCATGGTGCTCTCCATCGGCAGCGAACAGGCCCAGGACGTATTGCCCCGGTTACGGCGCGGAGAAACCGTGTCCGTGGAGACAGACCTCATCCCGTTGCTGCCGGACCCCGAGGGCGAATGGCGGAAGACCGAGTACATCGTGAGTGGAGGCCCTCTCCTGCTGTGGAAGGGCCGGCGACTCGAAGAGCCGGAGAAGGAGTCCGTCTCCAGGGTCTTTTTCCTCGCCCGCCATCCCCGAACCGCTGTCGGAGTCCGGGCCGACGGAACGCTTCTCTTCGTAACGGTGGACGGACGCCAACCGGGAGAGAGCATCGGCATGTCGATACCCGAGCTCACCGATCTCATGCTCGAGCTCGGAAGCCTGTCGGCCGTCAACCTGGACGGAGGGGGATCGACCACCATGGTCATCGATGGGCGAATCGTCAACAGCCCGTCGGGTTCCAAGGGCCCACGGAGGAATGCCGATGCGATCCTGATTTTCCCGAGGGTGCCGTAAAGCCGTCCCCAAAAAGATTTCGAATTTCGAATTTCGAATTTCGAATTTTCCGTCCACCCACCCCAATCAGTTTTGAGTTCTTAGTTTTGAGTTTTTAGTTGCCAGTCCACCCGCATGATCTGAGGGAGGATGGGAGGGAACTCGCGCCCGGCAGCGACCTGTGGCCGACGGCCAAAAGGGTCGGAGGAGGTTGACCATCGGCCACTCGCTGGCGGGGGTGAGACACGACGCCCGAAGGCCGTCCGTAACTCAAAACTTATAACTCAAAACTCAAAACTTAAATGACCGCAGGCTCCAGTAGCTTGATGCTTCCTGTGTCGGCGTCGATCTCGGCCGGCACGCCGAGGGGAACGGTGAACTTGTCCTTGATGTGGCCGATCATCGAGCCGTACCAGGCCGGGATGCCGAGGGGGGCGATGTGGTCGGTCAGGACCTCCCGAAGGGTCAAGGACCCGTAGCTTCTGCTGGGATCGCAGTCGGTGCACCGGCCGAAGACGAAGCCGTTGATCCGCCCCAGCACACCCGCCAGCTTGAGCTGGGTGAGCATGCGATCCACCCGGTAGACCTCCTCCCGTACGTCCTCGAGGAAGAGGATGCACCCGTCGAAATCCGGCAGGTAGCCCGAGCCCATCAGGGCGGTGAGCACCGTGAGGTTGCCCCCCAGCAGCGGCCCGCGCGCCGTGCCCGAGGTGATTGTGAGAACCCGATTATCGACCTGGACCAACCGGTCGGCCGTACCCAATGGGTTGTGCATCGAGAGGGCTTCCCCGTCGAAGAGCACACGCCTGGCCTGGTCGGTGGTGAACTCGCTCCAACTCGAGTTGCCCGTTGGGCCGTGAAACGTCACCAGAGAAGTTTTCGCGTAGATGCCCAAAAGCAGGCCGGTGATATCGCTCATGCCCATGACGATCTTGGGGTTCTTTCGGATCATCTCGTAGTCGAGCAGCGGCAGGAGCCGGTTGCAGCCCCAGCCGCCCCGGAGCGCCAGCACGGCTCGCACCTCGGGATCCGCAAAGAAATCGTTGATGTCGGCGGCGCGGTCCTCGTCCCGCCCGGCCAGGTAGCCGTAACGGTCCAAGAGGTGGTCGCCGAATCTGGTCCGCAGCCCGAGGGCCGCCATGGCCTCCCGGGCGATCTCCGCACGATCGGGGTGGAAGGTGGCCCCGGCCGGATTGATCAACCCCACCAGGTCTCCCTCGCTCAGGCGCTTTGGTTTGAGTATGGCTCCCACCGGGGCAGCCGAACCGGCGAGAGCGGGCAGACTTCCCACGACGATCGCGGCTCCTCCGAGTTCCAACAGTTGTCGTCGGGTCCAGCTCATGGGCCTTGTCTCCTCATATCGTTCGCTCCGATCAATACAATAGCGCCGGTTTGCGCACCCGGCGCCAGGCGGCGTGGTCCGCCCGATCCGCATCGAGGATCTGCTCCACGGTCTTGCCCCGGCGAAGATCATCGAGCAATCGCGGCGTTCCGACCAACCGCGTCAGGGCGGCGCCGTCTCTCCTCCACTCGAAGTCGGCCCGGTTCGAGAGTGCCGCGAGCAGGGTCACTCCGAGCTGGTAGGGTTGGGCCGTC
>JAIVTZ010000385.1:0-4334 GCA_049188105.1 Deltaproteobacteria bacterium
CACCACCGTGTTTGACATCGAGAAGATCAAGACGGCCATCGCCGCCAAGGACTTCGAGGAGACCATCGACGGCATCCCGGTGCTGACCTACACCTCGGTGCGCGAGGCCGAGATCCCGGTCGGGCTCGGACCCCTCCACACCCAGTTCGACGGCAAGGGCTACGCCTACACCTCGCTCTTCGTCGAATCAGCCGTCGCGAAGTGGAAGCTGCCGCCGTATGACGAGGGCGCCGACATGAGCCAGTACGTGGTCAACAAGATCCCGGTGGCCTACAACATCGGCCATCTGGTCACGGCCGAGGGCGACTCCATGTCTCCCGACGGCAACTACCTGGTCGCGCTCAACAAGCTCTCCAAGGGCCGCCACCTGTCGGTCGGCCCCTCGATCCCGGAGTCGGCACAGCTGATCGACATCACCGGCGACAAGATGAAGCTCCTGTACGACGCCTTCACCGAGCCCGAGCCTCACTACGCCCTGATCATCAAGGCCGACAAGCTGGATCCGATCGAGGTCTACAAGAAGGACGATCCAACCTGGCCGAAAAACCCCGAAGCAATCTGGAGCACCGAAGAGGCGAGGATCGAACGCCGAGGCAAGACCGTCGAGGTATGGATGATGGCGGTGCGATCCTTCTTCGCTCCCGATGTGATCCGAGTGAACCGTGGAGACAAGGTCATCGTCCACCTGACCAACATCGAACAGACCCGCGACGAGCTCCACGGCTTCGCCATCACCAGCTACGACATCAACATCGTGGTCGATCCCGGCGAGACCAAGACGGTGACCTTCACCGCCGACAAGGCCGGCGTCTGGCCTTTCTACTGCACCAACTTCTGCAGCGCGCTGCACCAGGAAATGCAGGGCTACCTGCTCGTGAAGTAGAGATTATTTGACCACCGCCGGCCTCCTACCCGGGGGCCGGCGGTCTTTCGGAATCGAGGTTCTCATGTCGGGTTTCTTTGAACGGTTGACGGCCTCGCTCGACCGCCCCGTGGTCGGAAAGAGCCGGTTGCTGGTCTTCTTGGCCGCGCTGGCGCTCGTGCCGACCTTCTTCGTACCGCTGTGGCACATGACCTTTGTCGCCCAGCAGTACCCAGAAGGCCTCAATCTCTATGTCTACTCTCACAACCTGGTGGGTGGCGACGACGGCAACGACCTCACCGAGATCAACATCCTCAACCACTACATCGGGATGGCGCAGCTCGAGCCGGCGGACTTCAACGAGCTCAAGTGGATTCCACTGGTGATCGGTCTGATCGGCGTTCTCACCCTCAGGGTCGCCGCGATCGGAACCTTGCGCTCGCTGGTGGACGTGGTCGTGGTGTCCCTCTACTTCGGCGGGTTTTCGATGTGGAGCTTCTGGTACAAGCTCCACTACTACGGGGCCAACCTCGACCCCAAGGCCTCGGTTCAGGTGGCGCCATTCATGCCGCCGATGTTCGGCTACAAGCTCGTCGGCCAGTTCGACGTCTGGTCCTACCCTTCATTGGGGGCCTATCTCTTCGGAGCCTTCGGCCTCCTGCTGGTGGCGGCATTCTGGCTGTCGTGGCGAAATCCGGGTCCCGAGTCGACCCTTTCCAACTCATGACGGAGGAGTACGATGAAAAAGATCGCAATTCTGATGCTGGTTCCCGGTCTGTTGATCGGTTGTGGCGGAACCTCAGACGAGACCGCCTACGATGTTGAAGAAACAACGGCCGAGGTGGTCCTCTTTACGGTCGAACCGCCCCCGCCGCTCGAGGTTCCCGAACGCCGAGAGGTGGCGGCCGACGATGACTGGGACGCCAAGGTCCACAACAAGAACGTCGAGGTCCTCGAGATCATCAACATCATCAACCCGGTGGCCGCCTACATCACCGAAGGCTTCAAGCTGTATGGGGACAGCTTCAGCCCGACCCTGCAGGAGGAGTGGGAGGACACCCAGGCCCAGCTCGGCCAGGCGCTGACCCTCTACGACTCATGCAAGGAGCGCATGGCGGTGGGGGAGTATGACCACGCGCTCTTCCTCGATCTCGAGGAGGTGTGGCAGCTGCTGGTCAAGACGGGTGTCGCCGGCATGCGCACCAAGAGCATGATCGACGGCGAAGTGGCGAAGCTCAAAGGTTAACCCGGCGCAAAGCTTTGCCGCGTTGGCGGCAGCCGGAAAAAAGGCCGATCCGAAGTGGTACCGTCGCGGAAGGGCGGTGCCGGAGTTAGTGTTATATCTATCGCCCTTGATGGGAGGGGTGCGACTATTGAAAGGCCTCACACGGTGGTGTGCCTGCTCTTTGGCTCTTGCCGCGTCGGTGACTGTTTCAGCCACCGTCCATGAGGTGCCGTCCGGGGCATCCATCACCAGCGCTCTTGCAAAGGCAGCACCCGGCGACACCATCCGTCTCGCAGGCGGAACCTATCGCGAGAACATCGTTGTCGATGTGGCGGTGACGCTGACCGGCGACCGGGGTGCAACGATCCGCGGCGGGTACGAGGGCAACGTGGTTCATATCACCGCGGCTGGCACGGTGATCGAGGGGCTCCACATCGCCGAGGCCGGTCCGCGCCTGACCAAGGACATGGCAGTCGTCCTTATCGAGGCCGACGACGTCACGATTCAGGGCTGCACCCTCACCGAATCACTGCACGGAATCTACGTCAAGGGCGGAAACAGGGTCAATATCTTCGGTAATACCATCGAGGGCCGTCTGGATCTCATCGAGGCCGACCGCGGCAACGGGATCCACCTCTGGAACTCCACTGGAAACCGCGTCATCGACAACGAGATCTTCAACGTCAGGGACGGTATCTATTTCTCGTTCGCCGATTCGACCGAAATCGAGCACAACCACATCCACCACGTGCGCTACGGGCTCCACTACATGTACTCGAACGACAACTCTTTTTTTGACAACCTCTTCGAGAACAACGTCGCCGGCGCCGCGCTGATGTACTCCGAGGACATCGTATTTGCCCGCAACTCCTTTGCCCGCTGTCGGGGTTTCCGAGCCTATGGCATCCTTCTTCAGTCGATGAGCCGGGTCACCATGAGAGGGAACTTGATTCTCGACAACAGCCGCGGAATCTTCATGAACAACACCGACTCGAGCCTGATCGAGCTCAACGACGTCGTCGACAACGATCTCGCCATCCAGCTCAATGGCGGTTGCGACGGCAACCACATTGTGCGCAACAACTTCATCAACAACCTCAGCGATCTCTTGCTCGATGTGAGCGACCGCGAGACCCAGTGGGCGGATGTCGACGGAGGCAACTACTGGAGCTCCTACCGTGGTTACGATCTGGATGGCGACGGCGCGGGTGATCTCCCCTTCTCCATCCAGAACGTGTTCCAGATCCTCGAAACAGATGTCCCGGAGGTCCGATTCTATCTGCTGAGCCCGGCCGCGGAGGTCCTCAAGGCTGCGGAGCGAGCTCTGCCCATCCTCCGCCTCGGAGATGCCGAGGACCCACTTCCGGCGATGTTCCCGATCAACAACCGGGAGGTCCCATGGGAGGAATCCGCCGCCCGCACCGGAAGCGGAAGTGCGGTGTGGGCGACGATCTTCCTGGCGGGAACCGCTCTGCCTGTGGCAGGTCTGTGGCGTCTCGGTCGGCCGAGGCGACGCGAATCGCGACGAAAGTCTGGACGCTTCGGATGAGCTCATCGAAAGAATCCATGATCCGCTTCGAGGAATTCTCAAAGTGCTTCGGCTCCCTCGAGGCGGTCAAACCGCTCGATCTCGAGATCGCGAAATCTGAGTCCTTCGCTTTCCTGGGGCCGAACGGCGGCGGCAAGACGACCGTCCTCCGCGCTCTCGTCGGTCTGATTTCTCCGACGACCGGCAGGCTTTTTGTTTGCGGATCAGACATCGGCAAGGAGCCCGACAAAGCACGGAAGTTGCTCGCCTACGTCCCGCAAAGGGTCACCATGCCCGACGTGCTCACCGCTCGCGAAGTCCTCGACCTCTTCGCCGGTCTGAGAAAGGTGCCGGGAGAGCGGGTGGATGAGGTCTTGGATCTCCTGGCCCTTTCTGACCACGCCGATCGGCAGGTCGGGGAGTACTCCGGCGGCATGCTGCAACGGCTCGGGCTCGCCACGGCCCTCCTCGAGGAGGTCCCGCTCCTGGTGTTGGACGAGCCGACCCTCAACCTCGACCCGCAGGGAATCGACAGCCTTCACCAGGCGCTGGCCGGTCTCAAGGAACGTGGCAGCACGATCGTCTTTTCCTCGCACAGCATTCACTCCGCGGTGCGATTGGCCGACCGGATCGGTGTTCTGGTCGATGGCGAGCTGGTGACTCTCGAGCCTGTCGCGGCATTCCAGGCGGAGGTCACCCGACAGACCACGGTGCGGGTG
>JAIVTZ010000386.1:0-4330 GCA_049188105.1 Deltaproteobacteria bacterium
TCCACGACGGCGTGGGGCGCGGCGCGAACTTCGTGGAGAAGCACCACCGCCATGCGGCCGAAAAGCCGTTTCAGATCCTCGAGTCCATCACACCCATCGCCGCGCCTACCAGGCTCGTGCACAGCATTCACGACGGGGTGCTGTGGCTTGCCTATGGAAGCATCCGCACCATCAATCGGGTTACCGAGATGGCGGATGACTGGGTGGTAGACAGGCTGGAACCTGCGGACGATGTTGACAGCCGAGCGTTCTTAAACAATCGGATCTCAAAGCCAAGGAGGCACTCATGAACACAATTGAAGCCATCAGCACGAGAAGGGCAGTGAAACATTTCGACCCGGACCATCAAATGCCCGAGGCGGAAGAACGCCGGCTGTTGGACCTGGCCCTGCTGTCCCCAACTGCGTTCAATATCCAGAACTGGAGATTCGTCGTCGTCAAGGATCGATCGTTGAGAACGAAGATTCGAGAGGTCGCCTGGGATCAGGCGCAAGTGACCGACGCTTCTCTGCTGATCATCATCTGTGCCGATCTCAAGGCGTGGGAGAAGGATCCCGGTCGCTACTGGACTGAAGCACCGACGCAGGTCGGCGAGTTCATGGTCCCGGCAATTGACAACTATTACCGGGGCAAGGACCAGGTTCAGAGGGACGAGGCCATGCGCTCGTGCGGCATCGCGGCCCAGACGATCATGCTGGCGGCCAAATCCATGGGATATGACTCGTGTCCGATGGATGGATTTGACTATGAAAAAGTCGGTGAACTGATCGATCTTCCCGATGATCACGCGATCGCGATGTTTGTCGTCGTAGGGAAAGGCATCGTGGAGGCGTGGCCGAGACCCGGGCAACTCAGTTCAGGCGAAGTGATCCTCGAGGACCGGTTCCCCGTCGAATAGACATCCTCCTGAGATGAGCGATTCTGTGGGGGGAGCTGCCGGCGAACTAGATCTGAAAAGCGGCGCCCGGCATGGATGCCGCCAACGACCATGAGGAGGTTCTCTGTGAAAGCCGGACGACGGTGGAGGCGGGGGCGCCCGGATAACGGCGGTTCGCGGGCGCATCATGGGCAGCCATGACGACGGACCACGGACGACCCCCACCTTCTTCGATCCGCGGCAACCCCGTTCCCACCTGGAAGGCGCTCTGCCGGAAGGCCCGCGTTCTCGCCACGACGACCGTGCGATCCATCGCCGTGCCGGCCTCGACGGACGAGTTCGTTGCATGCACCGCTCGCATCGCGCGCTCGGCGGCCGATCACCGACTCCTCGATCAGAAGATCCTCGCCCTGTGGCAGCTGGAGGGCCTGGCATTCGCCTTCTTCGAACGCCAGGAGGACGGGCGGGTGCGGGTCGAGGACCTCGATCTACCGCTCGCGGCGGGGCCGCCGGTTCACTGCGGAATCGCGATGGCCACGGTGCTGAAGCACGGCTTTGACGCCGACCGTCTGCTGGACCGGCTCGAGGCCGCGGTCGATCCCGCGTTCGCTCCGTTCGCAATCGAGACGGTCGGTCTGATGCTCGCGGTGTACGAGCGGGATCTCTTCGGCGTGGCCACGAGCGTGCTCGGCCGTGTCGGAGTCGTGCGACACACCATGTTGCGGCGCCCGCCGATACGGTCTTTCCTCGAGTCGGTGCCTCGGACCCACTGGCCGCAGATCGCGCACGGCTACGGGCGTGCGCTCTATTTCAAGCGGTTCAGTTTCGCGGGAGCTGTCAGGAGTGCTCAACGGCAGAATGGGCTTCCCGTGGCCGCCACCGCGCGCGGGGTCGCCGCAGCGTTCACCCTGATCAACAGCCGCGATCTGGGGCGGGTGCTGAGATTGCGAGGGGACGATTCGAATCTCGAGCTGACCGACGGCATCAAAGGTGGAATGATGAACTCCCTCGTCCTGCTCGAGTGGACCTTCCCCGGATGTCTGCGCTCGGCGGGCGAGGTAACTGACCATGGTTCCAGGCTGATCGACGAAGCCGCGGATCGGGCCGCGTCCGCTCGCCGGCGGGGTCTCGGCCCACCCCTCGTGGCATGACCACCGGTGCCGGGATACGCTCGGATACTCTGGGCCTTCCGCTTCCGTCCGGTCACGGCTGGAGCTTGTAGCCCACTCCATGGGCGGTGAGGATGTAGCGTGGGTGGCTGGGGTCCGGCTCGAGCTTTCGGCGCAGCGATCGGATGAAGTTGTCGACCGTTCGGGGCGAGCCCTCGAAGTCCCAACCCCAGACATTGTTGAGGATCTCTTCGCGGGATCGGGGCCGTCCCGGGATCAGTGCGAGGAAGCAGAGCAGATCGAACTCCTTGGCCGACATCGTGACCTCGTCACCGCGCACGATGACACGCCGGTTGTCCCGATCGAGCACAACGTCGCCGAATGTCAACGGGGGCTCGGTGGGCTGGTCGACGCTGCGGCGCCGGAGCATCGCCTCGACTCGCGCCAGTAACTCGCTCAGCTCGAAGGGTTTGGCCAGGTAGTCGTCGGCGCCGATGTTGAGGCCCTCGACCTTATTGTCGGTGCTGCCACGAGCGGAGAGGATCAGCACCGGCACGTCCTCGTTGCGGTCACGCAGCTCGGTCAGGATATCGAGACCGCTCCATCCCGGAAGCATGATGTCGAGCACGATGAGGTCGGGACGGAGATCGAATGCCTTCTGCATGCCCTCTTCGCCGTCCGCCGCGGCGTCCACCTGGTATCCCTGGAGCTCGAAGTTGAGCACCAGCCCTTCGCGCAGGGCCCGGTCGTCTTCGATCACGAGGATGCTAGCCTGCATTTCTCACCAATCGCCAGCTACGGCCGCCGATGCACCACACCCAGCAGTGTTTTCTCGCTTCGGGGTGCTCGACGTACTGTCAAGTACGACTCCGCGCCCCTCAGATCGAAAACCCTGCTGGGCGCGGCACCTCGCCGCCCTCGCCACGAAACCCGGTGAGAAGTGCAGGCTGGTCATGAGGCTGCTGTCTCGGTGCCGTCGGGCGGGGCCACGGGAAGACGCACGGTCATGCGGGTCCCTTGCCCCTCGCGGGAGTGGGCCTCGATCGTCCCTCCGTGGGCAATGACCAGGGCTTTGGTGATGGCGAGCCCGAGCCCGGCGCCGGAGGATTTCGCACGCAACCTGTCGTCGGTGCGGAAGAAGGGCTCGAAGACGCGGCGCCGATCTTTGGGCGGGATCCCGATCCCGTTGTCCTCCACCTCCAGCACCACCTCGTCGTTTCGGTCGAAGGCTCTGATCGCGATCCGCTTGTCCTCGCCAGTGTACTTGTAGGCGTTGATCAGCAGATTGAGGAGCACGGTGACGATCCCGTTCGAGTCGTGAGCCACCGGGGCGGTGGTCGACACGTCGGTGGTCAGCTCAACCTCGCCAGGAGCGGTCAACAGCGAGAAACGATCCAGCGCCCTGTTGACGGCGTCGGCCACCGGCTCGATCTGCAGCTCGAGAACCACCCGGTCCTTGGCTGCGCTGCGCCAGGTGAGAGCCTGATCGATCATCGTCTCGAGCCACTCGGTTTCGCGAACGATGGTGTCGAGGCACTCTTCGACCTTTTGTTGGTTCTCTCGCAGCCGTCCGTGCTGAAGGGTCTGTGCATACATGCGAATGGCGGACAGCGGGGTTCGCAGCTCGTGGCTCACGTTGGCCAGGAAGTCGGACTGGAGTCTGGCCGTGCGTGCCTTGCGGCCGAGCAGCACGGTGGCCGTGACAGCGCCGCCGATAGAAGCAACGGCGAAGCAGATCACCAGAATCCCCACCACGAGATTGTTGGCTTTCTCTCCGAGGGCGATGCTGACGATGCCGACCGATGTGGACAGGATCACGGGCAGGATCACCCCGACCGCGAGAGTGACAATCACCCCGGTCAGGCTCAGGTTGGGGCCGAGCTTTTTGAGTCGGGTCACGACCTTTGCCGGGCGATCACCGAGCGCGTCGGCGGCCAACGCCGAGATCCGAGACTTGGCCGTTTGATCTCGATGAAGGTGTTGATCAGGATCCTTGTTCATCAGCGACAGTATTGCGCTCCCGGCCCTCCTTGTCACACCAAGCCCGCACTCGTGAGAAACTCTCAACCCAAGATGAGTGATTCTCACCACCTCTCGTTGCGAGAATGGCGAATGCCCAGCCGCGAAGCGGCGTCAGATCCATAGCCTGGGGCGTGAGCCCCAGGTACACGGCATGGAAAAAGATCCTCAAGCCGCGAAGCGGCGACAGACAACCGGAAGATGGTGGCTGCGGCTGACGCCGCAGCCGCAATCTGTCGCCCCCTTTCGGGGGCTTCCGGGTGTTGTGATACCCGGTACCTGGGGCTCACGCCCCAGGCTATGAGTCTGTCGCACCTTCGGCGCT
>JAIVTZ010000387.1:0-4310 GCA_049188105.1 Deltaproteobacteria bacterium
GAGCATCGAGCATCCAGCATCGAGCATCGAGCATCGAGCATCCAGCATCGAGTATCGGGTGGGTGGGGTAAGATCTCCGGCCATGGACTTGAAGATCATCCGCCAGCTTCCCGGCACCCTTTACTCCGCAGTGGTCATGGAGCTCTTCGAGCGCCTCGCCTACTACGGCATGGTCATGGTGCTCGGCATCTATCTCATGGGTCATCTCGGCATCCGTGCCGACGTGTACGGCATCGTCTACGGTGTCTTCACAAGCACCCTCTACTTCCTGCCGGTGCTCGCCGGGGCGCTTGCCGATCGTTTCGGCTACAAGCCGGCCCTCATCATTGCATTCGCCACCCTGGCCGGCGGCTACTTTCTGCTCGGCGTCTCCACCGATTTCGCCGTCATCTGCGGCGCCCTCGGGCTGATCGCCGTCGGCGGCTCGATCATCAAGCCGACCATCTCGGGCACCGTGACCAGGACCACCGAGGAAGGCAGCACGAGGCCGGTCGGTTTCGGTCTCTATTACATGATGATCAACGCGGGCGGGCTCATCGGCCCGGTCATCGCGGCCCAGGTCCGCAACCGCACCGAGTTCCGCTACGTCTTCTGGGTGTCGGCAGCGGCCTGCGCTCTGATGTTCCTGCAGGCGGTATTCGCATTCCGCGAGCCGGTGTCTGCCGCAGAGCGTTCCTCAGGCAAGACCATGGGCGATATTTTTCGCGAGATCGTGATGGTGCTTGCCAACTGGCGCTTCGTGCTGCTGCTGGTGATCTTCTCGGGATTCTGGGGGATGATGAACGTCCTCTTTGGCTTCCTGCCCCCGTACGTCAATTCCTTCACCGATCTCCATGCGGCTGAAGCCGCGATCGACCGCGTCGTGCCCCTGACCCGTTGGGCGGGCCACTGGCTCAATGCCGAGGTCTTGGTGTCACTCGACGCCCTGCTCATCGTGCTCTTCCAGGCACCGATCTCGTACCTCACACGCCGTTGGCCGACGCTGCGCGCCATGCTCATCGGCACGACGATTGCGACCTTTGCGTGGATATTTCCGGCGATGTCGCCGGTCGCTGTGGTCGTCGCCCTCGGAATCTTCGTCTGGTCGCTGGGTGAGATGATCTGCTCGGCGCGCTTCTTCGAGTACTGCGGCACGGTTGCCCCGAAGGACCAGGTGGCTCTCTATCTCGGCTACTCCTTCTTCGCCATCTTCATCGGCAACTTCTACTCCGGTCCGTGGGCCGGCTGGCTCTACCGACGCTTTATCCAGGCCCCTCACGAAATTGGGGCACAGATCCAGCCGTGGCCCTTCTTCGCCGGGGTCATGCTGATGGGTGTTTTCTCGGCTGTCGGTCTCGCCCTCTACGGTCGCTTCGTCAACCCTGACCATGCGCGTCGAAACCAAGCCCGGTCTTCTCGCCGGTTTCGTGACGAGGGCGGCGAAGGGTAGTGAGATGTTGGGTTTTTCGCGAATCGGGCGACGCAGGCGTAATATAGTTACGTTGAGGAGCACTATTCGCGAACAACACGACAGATCGCTGCCATTCGCCGCCCGCAGTAGACACCCGGTGAGAAGACCGGGCTAACGGAGGCGTCGTGATCGAATCCCTGCGTTCACTGGTTACCGACTCGCCATTCCCCAGCCTGCATGTGATGGTCATCCACTTTCCCATCGCCTTGCTGTTCCTCGCGCCCCTATTCGACATCGGATGCATCGTCTTTCGCAAACGAGTGTGGCTCGACCGGGCTGCCGCCACCCTCTACGTGATGGGGACCATCGGCGCCGGCGCCGCCTATCTCACCGGCCAGCGCGCCGCCGCGGCCCTGCAGGATCTGTCTCCCGCCACCGAATCGGCGCTCGCCGATCACGAGAATCTCGCCGTGCTCACCCTGATCGCGCTCTCGATCGTCAGTCTCGTGCGCCTGACCGTGAGCTGGCTCGCCCGCTACGACCGGCGCATCAACGTCGGGATCTTCCGTCTCGTGGCCATTCCGGTGGTGCTCGCCGGTCTCGTCATGCTCGCCCTCACCGCCGATCGCGGAGGCAATCTGGTCTACCGCCACGGAGTCGGCGTCACCCCCGAGGTCGTTGAAACGTTAGAACGTTAAACGTCGAACGTTAAGACGTTTCTTTTCCGGGCGGGTCTGGGTGGGTGGAACGTTCACGATCTGACGTTTCAACGTTCAACGTCTTTGACTTCGAGGGCGGCGGCAACGTTGTTCATCTCCGCAAGCCCGCCTCCACCTCGAGGGAGACATCGAGCCACGACGCCGAGTGGGTGAGCGCGCCCACCGACAAGAGGTCGACGCCGGTGGCGGCCACGGCAGCGGCGGTGTCGAGGTCGATGCCGCCGGAAGCCTCGGTGAGGCAGCGACCGTCTACGAGCGTGACCGCAGCACGCAGGGTCGCTGGGTCCATGTTGTCGAGGAGGACCGCGTCGACGCCGACGGCGAGTCCCTCCTCGAGCTGTTCGAGGGTGTCGACCTCGAGCTCGACCGTCACCATATGGCCGACCGCCGCCCGCACCAGCTCGACCGCCGGGCGCACACCGCCCGCCACCGCCAGGTGGTTGTCCTTGATGAGCACCGCGTCGTCGAGCCCGAAGCGGTGGTTGGCGCCGCCGCCGCAGCGAACCGCGTACTTCTCCAACGCCCGCAGGCCGGGGGTGGTCTTTCGCGTGCAGACTACCCGTGCGCCGGTACCCTCGACCGCCTTCACGTAGGCGCGGGTGAGGGTGGCGATGCCGCTGAGATGTCCGAGCAGGTTGAGTGCCGTTCGTTCGCCGGTGAGGATTGCGCGCGCCGGACCGCGCAGTCGAATGAGGGTCGAACCGGACTCCGCATCCCCGCCATCGGCAACGACGATCTCGGTCTCCATCGACGGATCGAGAATCTCGAAAACCCTCGCCGCAACCTCCGACCCGGCCACTCGTCCCGCACGGCGGGCCGTCACGGCGGCCACGGCAGTCGCGTCGGCGGCGACGAGAGCGTCGGTGGTGAGATCACCGGCTCGCCCGAGGTCCTCACGCAGGGCGTCACGGATGAGGTCGTCGTAGAGAATTCGCGGCAACTCGGTAACGGTGGTCATGAGCAGCCCGTATTATCCACCAGTCGCTCGTCAACCGGAAGCCGTTGCAGGGGTCACCGGATGGGGATCGAGCATCCGCTCGACCGCGCGCCGGGCGCGCCGCGCCACCTCGGGCGGCACCTCCACCGGGTGCCGCAGTTCCTCGAGGCTGGTGACGATGTTCTCGAGAGTGATGCGTTTCATGTGCGGGCAAATCGTGCACGATCGCACGAAGTCGATCTCGGGAAACTCGGCGGCAACGTTGTCGCTCATCGAGCACTCGGTAATCATGACCACCCGCTGCGGGCGCTGCTCCTTGACCCACCGGATCATGCCCGAGGTGGATCCCACCATGTCGGATGCCTCGAGGACGTCGAGACGACACTCCGGATGCGCGATCACCCGCACCCCCGGGAACTGGGCCCGGTATCGTTCGACCTCCTCGACGGTGAACTGCTCGTGGACCTCGCAGCGGCCGTTCCACAGGATCACCTCCACATCGGTGTTGGCGGCGACCCACGTGCCCAGATACTCGTCGGGGAGGAAGATCACGCGGTCAACCCCCAGTGACTCCACAACCTCGACGGCGTTGGCCGAGGTGCAGCAGATGTCGGTTTCGGCCTTGACCTCTGCCGAGGTGTTGACATATGTCACCACCGGTACCCCTGGGTGCTTCGCCTTGAGGGCGCGGACGTCAGCCGCGGTGATCGACTCGGCCAACGAGCAACCCGCTTCGAGATCCGGGATCAGCACCGTGCGATCGGGGTTCAGGATCTTGGCGGTCTCGGCCATGAAGTGCACGCCGCACAGCACGATCACCTCGGCGTCGGTCTCGCCAGCCCGCCTGGCAAGCGCCAGGCTGTCGCCCGTGATGTCGGCGACGCCGTGGAAGATCTGCGGGGTCTGGTAGTTGTGGGCGAGGATCACTGCGTTGCGCTCGCGCTTGAGACGCTCGATCTCGACGATCAGCGGTGCATAGGCCGCCCACTCCACCTCCGGAATGAGGTGACGGACCTTGGCGTAGATGCCCGCAGTCGCCGCCAGCGCTTCGCCGAGAGGAGGCGTCGAGCGAACGGTAGGGGTCAACATGGAATCCATTTTCGCTCCTTTATACTCATTTTGAGTATTAGATCTCGTCAAGAAACGACCGGAAGACCGGCCCTATAGATATGCTAATGCTGAGTATATTGGTTGTCAAGGGGGCACGAGGGCCGAATTCGGAATTCGGAATTCGGAATGCCGCCCACCCGACACGACGGAATTT
>JAIVTZ010000388.1:0-4296 GCA_049188105.1 Deltaproteobacteria bacterium
GGCTGCGTGATCACGATCGAGCCGGGAATTTACGTCATCGCTGCGCTCATCGAGCGCTGGCAGGGAGAAGGGTTGCACCGGAGCTTTATCCGTTACGACAAGCTCGACGACTTCTGCGGCCTGGGCGGCGTCCGCATCGAGGACGACGTGCTCATCACCGAGGATGGGAGCAGGGTTCTCGGTCCCGGGATTCCCAAGAGTGTCGACGACATCGAAGCGGCGATGGCGCGCTGAAAAATTCTCAATTCTTAGTTCTCAATTCTCAATGGCCATCCCTGTTTCCCCCAGGACCGGGGGGTCGGTAATTAAGAATTGAGAATTGAGAATTGAGAACTCACTCGTTTTCATCAAAGAACTCTCGGATTGCCTGTTCGGGGTCCTCGAAGACGAGCGACTCGGGGTCGCCGTGGGTCCACTCCTCCGGTAGGAGCCGGGCGTACCGTGGGTCGAGGAATCGGCGGCCCATGACGACAATCACCCCGCGGTCACTCTCCGAGCGCAGGAGACGGCCGGCGGCCTGGACGACGCGGGTCAGACCCGGTATCAGATAGGCGTAGCCGAAGCCGTGCTCGTAGAACTCCTGGTAGTAGCCCTTGAGGAGCTCGCGCTCGAGGTTGTACTGAGGCAGACCCGGGGACACGACGATGACCTGTGACAGCATCTCCCCCGGGTAGTCCACGCCCTCGGCGAAGATCCCGCCGAGCACCGCCATCAGGACATGGGGTTTTCCGTTGCCGAGGAGGTCGAGGACCTCGCGCTGCTCTCTGTCTGAGACCCCGGGACGTTGGGCGATGACCGTGTGAGGCACCGGGGGAAGGCGGTCGTGGACCGCTTCGAGGAAGACGTAGCTGGGGAAGAGGGTCAGCACATTGCCGTTCGGGTGGGCAAGACGAGCGATCCAGCTCGCGATGCGATCGTAGTGTGCGGCCCGCCGGCGATAGGTGGTGTCGACGTCGCCGATGGCGAGCACCAGACGGTTCTCCTCCGGGAACGGCGACGGCACGTAGAGCTCTTCGGTGCGATGGGCGTCGAAGCCGAGAAGATCGCGATAGAAGTCGAACGGCTCGAGGGTGGCGGACATGGCGATGGCTGATGCGCTGCCGTCCAACACCTCGCCGACGAAGCGCGACGCGTCGCGGCAGAAGATCCTCAGCTTTGGGCCGTCGTCGTCGTTCCGGGAGGCGATGTGCACGAACTCGTCACCGCCGAGCGCCAGGACCCGGTGAAATCTGGTGAGCGCGAAGAAGACATCGAGAACCGGGTCGTCGGCCATCCACATCTCGTGCTCGCGCTTGTAGAGGAAGTAGCTCAGCATGGCGCCGTCAAAGGCGATCCGCAGATCGGAGATCGCGTCGTGGTCGAGATCCGCCGGCCCCTCGTCAGGTCCCTCGTCACCGAGGCTGTCGGCAACCCGGTCGCGGACCTCCCGTTCCAGATCGGCCACCAGGCCCGCGAGCTCGTCGAAAACCGGGTTCGACCGCGTTTCCAGGAAGTGGCGCGCGCGCTCGAGGATCGCGGTGCCGATCTCGGGCGAGTAGTACTCGCGGCTGCGGTCGACGAGATTGTGCGCCTCGTCGATGATGAGCACGGCATCGCGGAGGGCGTCCCCGTGGAGCAGAGCGTGGAGGCCGATCGTGGGGTCGAAGACGTAGTTGTAGTCGCAGACCACCAGGTTCACCTCCGGCAAGAGGTCGAGACTGACCTCGAAGGGGCACACGGTGTGCTCCTTTGCAGCCGCGAAAATGTGATCCGGGTCCTGGTGTTCGTGACTGTCGAGCAGATTCTCCAACAGGCTGGTCTGCACGAGCTTGAGGCCGTAGTCCCGTGCGTAGGGGCAGACCTCCTCGTGGCACACGATCTCCGTATTCGCGCACATCTTCGATTTGGCGCGCAGCTGGAGGCTTCGGAACAGGCCGTCCTGCATGGCGTTGGCGGTTTCCACCGCGATCCGCTGCTGGAGTGTCTTGGCGGTCAGGAAGAAGACCCGCTGGCCCCTTCCCAAGGCGGCCTGCACCGCGGGGTACAGAACCGCCGCGGTCTTGCCGCAGCCGGTGGGCGCGCGCACCAGGAGGTGGCGGTCTTCGGCGAGGGTCTCGGCGACCATGGCGCCGATCTCGTCTTGAACGGGACGCGGTTCGGGGTAGGGGAAGGGGAGGGATGCCGCTGCCTCGCGCAGATTCTCGAGGCGCGTGAGGCGGCGGCGTTCATGGGCGACGCGGCGGTGGATCTGCTGGCGCAGCCACGCGAGGACCGCCTCGCGGTCCCATACGACCTCCTCGTACTGCTCTTCGTGTGAGACGATGTCGACCAGGATCAGGCGCGCCGCGGCGGGGTGAGCCGCCTCCGACACCATGAGGGCGTAAAGGGCGGCCTGGCGGCGAAAGCGGTCCAGCCGTTCCTGGGCGTACAAATTGTGAAGATCGACGGCGAAGTGCAGGGTCTTGATCTCGTCGACCCGGACGGCCCGTCCATCGTCAAAGATCACGCCGTCGGCGCGGCCCGCGATCTCCACCGTCCAGCCGTCGATCTCGATCTCGATCTCGGTCGGGACCTCGCTTTGGAAACCGGGCTCCGCGGCTTCCATGTCTCGCTGAATGCGCCGGTGGAGCTCGGCGCCGATCCAGAGTCGGGAGAGACCGGTTCCGGTGAGCCCGATCGAACGCTGGGCGGGCTCGCCGAGGACATCCCTGACCCCGGCACGGATCCTCCGCCGCTCGAAGTCGATCGAGATCGTCACGATCGGCGTCGTCGGCGAATCTGGTGGAGGACGAGGGTGATCGCGATCAGTGCCGCGGCGCCGTAGGCGACGGTGCTCGGTCTCGGTGGCCAGCGATCGACACATCGCGGTTGGTAGCGCAGATCATCGTCGAAGCGGACACTGTCGATAACGCGGTCGAAGATCGGCGCCATCACCGTTTTCTGGGTGGCATGAGAATAGCAGTGCAGTGTGAACAGACCACGCTCGGTGAGGAACGATACCGTCGTGACCGACACCCGCCCCTCGATCGTCAGGTCGAGCGTGTTGGCGAGGTGGAGTGCGTGGCGATCCCGGTCGTAGGCCGCGTTCTCGAGCTCGAGCCCGCGCAGCAGCGGACCGGCCCTGTCGGCGAGGTGACGACTGCCCGCCCTCTGCAGCTCGTCGAGCGATGGGAGATGGAGGAACTGACCGTATGGAAGGCGACCGCTCTCCCTGATTTGGATGAGGATCTGCGGCAGGGCGAAGTCCATTTCGGGGTTGCCCGGACGGAATCCGTACTGGTAGACCTCGGCTACCCGGCCGCCCGAAGCCTCGGCTGATCGGAGGCTGTAGAACTCGAGAGATTCTTCAGTAATTTCGTTCCAGGCGGAGGGGATTTCGAGGGTGACGTGGTCCTGGTAAATGATCACAGTCCGCACGCCGTCGACCGCGGAGGCAGGAGCCGCCACGAGGCCGAAGGCCGTCATCATGAGGATCGACTTCAGAAATCGCATCGACTGAGGAACGATACCACCGCGGGTGGGAACAACGATATGTCACCGTTTGGACGCGATCGGCAGACGGCGCCTGGCGGGCACAGATCGACATCGGAACCCAATCACAGCCGGTGAAGTAGAACCACCCGTTCCGGTTTGCTATGGTGTGGTCGAATCGAACACGCCAACGGGAGGGAAAGGGATGACCTCCGAGGAAGAAAACAACGGGCCTGATCATGCGGCCGACCCGGTAGACCATCGCGTCACCGTCGATCTGGAGTTCGCCACCCTGCGTGAGTTCCGCGAGGAGATGGCCCCATATCTCAATCACGGCGGGCTCTTCATCAAGACCGACAGGCCCTACGCGCGCGGCACGGCGGTGAGATTCCGCTTCGTGATGCCTGAGGACTTCGTGCTCGCCCAGGGGACGGGCGTGGTCGCATCGACCCGGACCCTGGAGAAGGACCCGGAGCTCGAGCCCGGGATGGTCGTGTGGTTCGAAGAGGTTGAGCGCCAGAGCCGCGAGGTCATCGGCGAACTCGTGGACTTTCACATCGCGATCGGTAGGGACCCGTTCGACATCGGGCTGGACACCGGCGGCGCTGGTGAGATTCCGACGGACGCGCTTGGCGGAGGCGCGCCGCTGCCACCCGGACCGGTCACGCAGGAGCCGCGTGGTCGAGACGCGGCCTCGAAACCGTCGTGCGAGGTCCTGCCGGTGTGGTTGTCGGATGTGGCCGACGAACACGACATCGACCTGTCGCTCGAGAACCTTTCCGAGGACGAGCAGCCCGAGATCTCGAGCGCCGAACCCCCGGAACCCACCGGGCAGGATTTCGAAAT
>JAIVTZ010000389.1:0-4289 GCA_049188105.1 Deltaproteobacteria bacterium
ACCCGCGTCCGGACACGGACGCGGACACGGAATTGGTAAGATCTTGAAACTCGAAAGGAGCAGCGTGATGGAATACCGCTTTCTCGGCAACTCCGGCCTCAAGGTGTCGGCTCTGAGCTTTGGCGCCTGGGTCACCTTCGGCCCACAGATGAACGAGGACAAGGCGGCCGAGTGCATGCACGCGGCGTGGGAAGCAGGGGTCAACTTCTTCGACAACGCCGAGGTCTACGCGGACGGCGTCGCCGAACAAATCATGGGAGCGGTTCTTTCGAAATCAGGCTGGAAACGCTCCGATTTCGTGGTTTCGACAAAGATTTTCTGGGCCGGCGAAGGCCCCAATGACCGCGGGCTGTCGCGTAAACACGTGATCGAGGGAACCGATGCCGCGCTGGCACGGCTCCAGCTCGATTACGTGGATCTGATTTTCTGTCACCGCCCGGATTTCCACACCCCGGTCGAGGAGACGGTCCGCGCCATGAACCACGTCATCGATCAGGGAAAGGCCCTGTACTGGGGCACGAGCGAGTGGCCGGCCGAGCGCATCCTCGAGGCCTACCATGTGGCGCGGCGCGAGCGCCTCATCCCGCCCCAGATGGAGCAGCCGCAGTACAACCTCTTCCACCGCGACCGCGT
The DNA here is from genome assembly GCA_049188105.1 of Deltaproteobacteria bacterium. Taxonomy (GTDB): domain Bacteria; phylum Acidobacteriota; class Thermoanaerobaculia; order Thermoanaerobaculales; family Sulfomarinibacteraceae; genus Sulfomarinibacter. The sequence continues at coordinate 634 of JAIVTZ010000389.1, forward strand.
GGAGCGCGAGTACGCACCGCTTTATGAGCGTATCGGCCTCGGTACCACCATCTGGAGCCCGTTGGCGAGCGGCCTCCTCACCGGCAAGTACAACGATGGTGTCCCCCCGGACACCCGCACCACCATCGAGGGTTACGAATGGCTTCGTTCGCGTGTCGCGGGAGAAACGGTCGAGGAGACCATCGCCAAGCTACGACAAATGGCGCCCATCGCCGAGGAGCTCAACTGCACCATGGCGCAGCTCGCCATCGCATGGTGCCTCGCGAACCCCAACGTGAGCACCGTGATCACCGGCGCCTCGCGGCCCGAACAGGTGCGGGAGAACATGAAGGCGATGGAGGTGTACGAACGCCTCACGCCGGACGTGCTCGAGCAGATCGAGACCATTGTCGACAACAAACCGGAGCAGGAGCCGGACTTGCGCTGACGCGAATTAGGAATGCCCCCATCCCCATTCCGGAGACGGGTATGACGGTGCCAGGTGAGCCTCATGCAGAATTCGGAAACGTGCGGGCGGGGATGAACCCCGCCCCTACGGTTATCGTTGTAGGGGAGGGGTTTATCCCCTCCCATTCGTAAGTTCACCAATGGGCACGACGGCCTCGACCCTTGTCCCCTCTCCGGGGGCGGATTGGATCGACAGCCGGCCGCCGATAGCCCGCAGCCGCTCCCGCATGCTGATCACGCCGAGACCGTTCAGTTCCCGGATCTGGTCGGGGTCGTACCCGACTCCGAAATCCGTCACCGTGAGACGGACCTCTTCCTGCCCGCCGCACAGCTCGACTCCCGCACTCTTCGCTCGGCTGTGTTTCACGACGTTTCGCACCGACTCCTGCGCCACGCGGTACAGACACAGTGCCGCCTCATCAGGTATCGAGGCCGGCATGTCCCTTTCTTCAAAAACCAGCTGAATTCTCTTCCGCTTGCCGATCTCACGGCAAAGGTCTCTGATCGCCGCAGTGAGACCGAGCTGCGCGAGACTCCTCGGATGCAGTCGGTAGGACAGGTCGTGGATATCGGAGGAGAGCTCCTTGAGCCGCTCAAAAACCTCACCGACTTTTTCAACCAGCTCGGGTCCCGACTCTGGAGAGCTTTCTGCGGCATACTGGAGCTCTACTGCGAGCAGCGCCAGTCTCTGGCACACGTCGTCGTGAAGCTCGCGGGCGATTCGACTTCTCTCTTCTTCCTGCAGGTTTATCAGGCGGCCGCCCAGATCAAGGAGCTCCTCCCTGGCCTGCTTGTGCTCGGTGATTTCGGTGTCGGTTCCGGTCATTCGATAGGGGTGGCCTTGGTCATCGCGAAGGGCCGTTCCTCGCGCCAAGAACCAGCGAATCGATCCGTCCTTATGGAGCATTCGGTGTTCGACCTCGTAACGAGCGGTGACACCATCGAGGTGCTTGGTGGCTTCAGCCATCACCATGTCGGCGTCGTCCGGGTGCACCTTGGAGCCCCAGTCATTGATGTTGTTTTGAATCTCGTGATCCTCGTAGCCGAGCAGCCTTTTGAGCTCGGGGTCAACGTAAATTTCGTCGGTCTTCAGATCCCAATCCCACACCCCGACCCGTCCGGCCACCGACGCGCGGACATAACGTTCCTCTGCCTGCTTCCGATCACTGATGTCCTGCGCGATGCCGAAGAGCCGCACCGGCTTGTCGTCAGTGCCACACTCGACCCTCGCCGTGCTGTGAAGAAACCTGACTGAGCCGTCCGGCAGGACGATTCGATGGTCGACCGAGAACGGCTCCCCCTCCGACACGAGAGCCGCCATGTGATCATCGATAAAGGGTCGATCCTCCGGGTGGACCCGATCCAGGAACGCGGCTTTCGAGGCTTCATCCGACTCTGGGTCGTATCCAAGGATCCTGAAGAACTCGGTTGACCAGTTGATTTCGTCGTTGACAAAATCCCATTTCCAGTTGCCGACGCGGGCGACCCGTTGCGCCTCGGCAAGATCGTGCTCGCTTTGCTCGAGCTCCTTTTCGATTCGGCGACGCTCGTCAATTTCGGAGTTGGGCTGCGCCGCGGCGCCGGTCGACCCTTTGGTCCGGCGGACCGCCTTGTGTTCTGGTTCGGCGCGCGCGCATTTCCCTTTCGCCTCACGTTTCACATGATGTGACGATACCTCGTCAGACATCTCGACCCCCCATTCCGGAAAACAGCCTTCCCTGTCCCTCGCACGTCCACCAGGACGTCGAGCATGCCGGAAATCTCCACCACCATTCTCGCTTGACACGCCTGCGAATGGCAACAGTTATTACTCACGGGGAGAACCAATGACGGTGCCAGGTGAGCCTCATGCAAAATTCGAAAACGTGCGGGCGGGGATGAACCCCGCCCCTACGGCCATCGTTGTAGGGGAGGGGTTTATCCCCTCCCATTCGTAAGTTTCACCTGGCGCCGCCGCGGGTGCCATCAGGAACCCGCCGCCCGCCGCTCCTCCGGGTCACGGCAATGGGTTCGGTCAAATCGAGGTACTGATCCACCGCCACGTTCCGGAAGGTCTGCACCGTGCCGCTCGGCCAGCGCACGACCAACTCCTCCACGACCGCCGCCGCCCCGAGGCCGAACTCCAGTGGGAGGCTGTTCTGCGAACCCCTACCGGCGCCGCCGCTCACCTCCTGAACCATCGCTCCTGCCGCCGTTCTCACGACTACCCGAGCGCCGATCGCGCTGGCGTTGGATTCGGTACCCCTGAGCCGCAGACCGAGCCAGTGGTTCCCGGTGACGCTGTCGTTGCGCCACAACCGGGTCGCCTGGCCCGCGTCGGCGGTCACGACGAGATCGAGGTCGCCGTCGTTGTCGAAATCTGCAAAGGCCACGCCGCGCCCGTCAAAATCGCCGCCGCCGATGGTCGCGGTGATGTCGGAGAACGAACCGTCGCGGTCATTCAGGAAGAGCACATTCGGCGCCGAGGAATTGTCGAAGCCGTTGGTGACGAAGAAGTCCTGCCAGCCGTCGAGATCCACATCGCCGGCATTGACGCTGATGCCCCAACCCCGCGGATCGTCGGTTCCCGAGGCCGGCCCCGTGTTTTCGAACTCCAGCCCGCCCCGATTTTCGTACATCGCGTTGGACACCTGCGGCCACGCCGTCCAGTAGAGGTCGATGTCGAGGTCGTTGTCGGCGTCGAACGCGGCCACGCCCATGCCCAGTCCGCGGGCTCTGATTCCAGCCGAGCTCGCAATATCGTCGAACTCGCCCCCGTGGTTCAGGTAGAGGTTGCTGGGGTCGCCGCTGCGATTCCCGGTGAAGAGATCGGGCCAACCGTTGTCGTCGAGATCGAGGGCCACCACCCCGACCCCTTGGTCGTTCTGGTCCACACCGAGCGCGCCGGCGACGTTTCGGAAGCGCAGATTGCCCTCGTTGTGGTACAGGATGTTAGGCCCGATGGCGAGGACGAAGATGTCGAGCAGCCCGTCGCGGTCATAATCGACAAAGGCCATGCCCCGGCTCGAGCGCTCGAGAGTTGTCCGTGCCGCTGCCGTGATATCGGTGAAACGATAGGCGCCCCCCGGACCCACCGGCCCGTCGTTCCGGTACAGGACATCGGGTCCCACGTCGAAGTTCACGACGTAGAGATCGAGATCACCGTCGTTGTCGAGATCGCCGAAGGCGGTGCCGACGCTGAAGCGCGAGTTGCCGACGCGAGCGGTGTC
>JAIVTZ010000390.1:0-4281 GCA_049188105.1 Deltaproteobacteria bacterium
CTCGGGCATGCCGAGATCGGCGCTGTCGACAGCGACCAGGTAGTGGCAGTGCATCAGCAGCTCGAGCATTCCGCCAAGGCATCGCTTGCCGTTGACCAGCCCCACCGACACCGCGAAGTCTTCGTTGAGCCGGCGCGCGGTGCGCGACCAGCCGGCGGCGATAGCCACACCGGCCGCTTCGTCGGTCATCGCCGGGTAGAAGTCGGCGGTGTCGGCACCCACCATCTGGGTGGCGAGGTGGAAATCGCCGGTCAGAATCACCCGATCGATATTCTCTTTCCGAAGCCAGTCGATGGCTCGGTTGAGCTCGATGTCGACGTCCGAGCTGTAGCTCTCGCGCGACAGGCTGAGCACGCCGACGGTGCCATCGTGCTCGGCGTTGACATAGAGCTGCTGCCACTCGGGCGTGGAGATGCGGGCGAAGGCCTCCGGGTACCACGCCTGCGTGGCGGCTTCCGGGTGCAGTCGGTGGTAGGCCTCGACGGTCGCGATGGCCGCGTCGGCGCCACGGGCGCGGATCGCCGCCAGCACGCCGGGAGAAAACTGCGCGCACAGCTCGCCGATGGCGTTGATCTGCGCCAGGTGCGAGCGCTCCTCCGAGACCATCAGGCTCGTCATCTGGAAGAGGGGACCGAGCACCCAGGTCTCGAGCTCGGTCTCGTCGTCCAGGCTCCAGTTCACCAGGGGCCGGAAGTGGTTCGGCGGGTACCAGTTGGCGCCGCTGTCCTTGTGCTCCTCGAGGACCGCCGAGGGTTCGAAGAGGGGGCCGTAGTGCTGCGCCAGATGGTGCAGACACGACCAGGTGAGGAAGTTCGCGCCGCGGGCGCCGATGGCGTCGTGGGCTCGGAACGGGTTCGGTCCGAGCGACCGGCGGACGAACTTGTCCACCTTCCAGAACGGCATGTTGGTGATTTCGTGGAAGCGGGTGGCGGCGAGGGTGAGACCGCAGAACAGGACGTCGAGCACGAACGACCAGTGGTCGCTGACCGTGATCGGAATCAAACCGAGGGCCCACAGCAGCTGTGTGATCTCGGACGGTTCCGGCTCGACGATCTCGAATACCTTGTTGATCTCGTGCGGGAACGCCGGGTGGGCGACGCCGACGCCGAGCTCGGACTGCGGGAAGCCCGAGGTCACCGACCGGATCTCGATCTCGGGAAACGCCGCCCGGAAGACCTCGTAGTGGGCCCTCTTGATCTCGAGGTTTTCGGGCACCGCCTCGAGCAGGAACCGTGGTGAGAGCGCGTCGAGCTGAGACGGCAGGTGGCTGCCGTCGTAGGCGAGGCGGATCACGTTGCCCATGATCGCGGCGGCGCGGTCGGCGCCGAAGGCCCGCACCAAACCGGGGTACTGAGCGCCGATGCCGTCCGGCACCCCGGGAAAGTCGAGCGCCACGATGGGCACCCCGAAGGGCTCGAGCCGCGAGCCAAGCTGCATGGTCTTGCCCGCACCGACGATGCCGTTGGCGCCGGAGACGACGAATGCGCCTCGATCGGGCGCCGCGCCGAACACACGGTCGACGAGCTCGCCGGCCGAAACCGGCAATCTGCCCTTGCGGATCAGATCGAGGACCGAGCCGAGACCCAGGGTCTCGAGGGTGGATCCTCGCATCGCGGTGGTCATGACACCCGACCCCCTTTCTGATCCGAGACCTCGAAGACCGCGGCGATGCCGACATCGCCGGCGGCGCAACCGAAGAGCAGGACGTAGCCGCCGCCCAGGGAGACGGCTTCCTCCAGACCCTCGATGAGGGACCTGGTCAGGGTCGGACCCTGCGGGTGCCCCCACACCAGCGAGCAGCCGGTGGTGTTCATCTTCCGCCAGTCGTGGCCGACCACCTTGCTGAAGATGGCATCGTTGACGGCGAAGGGATTGTGGTTCTTGACCACCGCCATGTCGTCCATCCCGAGGCCGGTTTGCTCGAGGAGCTTGGCGACGGCGAGCGCGGGCGCCTCCGGCATCAGACTCGGCGAGGTTCGCACCTCCGCCTTGGCCACCAGCCCGATCTCGATCTCGGGCCGCGGGCTGAGCTCGCGCGCCGTCTCTGATGAGGTCACCAGCAGACAGGCCATGCCGTCCGACGCGTGGGTCTGGCTGCCCGCGGTGATGCAGGTGTCGAGCTCGCGCATCGCGCGCAGGTCACCCGCAGAGACCCGGCGCACACCGAGATCGTCGTCGACGACGCCCATCGACCGCCCCTGCAGGTTGAGCACCTCGAGCGGCACCAGCACGCGGTCGAGGAAGCCGGACTCCTTGGCTTCGAAGTACTGCTCGTACCGGCACAGGGTGATCTCGTCGACCTCGCGGCGGTCGATGCCGTACTTGCGGGCGGCGACTCCGGCGGTCGCGATCATCGCCTTGCCGGTGGCGGGATCGAAGCCGAAGTTGTCCCACACGTCGCCCAGGGCCTGGGTCCGTTCGTAGGATCTGCGTTCGGGAAACACGCCCACGGGCGAGTCGCTGGTGCGATCGAAGGTCAGCACCCCGACCACGTCGTTCGCACCTCCCTCGACCTCCGCCGCCGCGACCACCACCGCCTGCAGCCCGGTGGCGCAGGCCTGCTCGATGTGGAAACCGGGGATCCTCACCCCCATGCAGCTTGCCACCAGGGGCGCGGTCCAGAACTTCCAGTGCCAGGGGATGGTCGAGCCGATCACCAGGTACTCGAGCCGGCGCTGGGGGACGCCGCGCAGACCGAGGATCCGGCTCATGGCCTCGCCGGCGAACTGGCCGATGTTGACCTCGGCCAGGGGCGAGGTCTGCCACGCCGGGAAGTAGCTCGATCCCCAGGTGCCATACGGAATTCTCGTCCGGGGAAACATGGAGATGTTCGCGGTCATCGGCAGCCCCCTTTCTTTCAGTTCTCAATTCTTAATTCTTAATTCTCAATTCCCGATCAGTCACCTCCGTCGTTCAAGGTCCGTAATTGAGAATTGAGAATTCAAAATTGAGAATTCCTTTGTCAGACTTCGAGCAGGAAGTCTGATGAGGTGATCACGAACTCCGAGAAATCGCGGCCCTTGACCGCCTTGAAGCCGTCCCACTCGTAAAAGCCCTTGCCCGTCTTGACGCCGTGCTCGCCGTTCTTGAACATCCGCGCGAGGATCGCCGGCGGGTAGAGCCGCGGGTCCTGGGTCTGAAGGTACATCGCCATCGACACCCGGTACATGGTGTCCGCACCGATGAAGTCGGAGAGCTTGAACACCCCCTGCGGGTGGCCGAGGCTGCCCTTGAGACCGACGTCGCCGTCTTCGACCGTGATCTCGCCCCGCTCCAGCGCCCGCATCGCCTCGAGCATGAAGGGCACCAGGTGCTTGTTGACCCAGAAGCCCGAAACGTCCGTGGCCACGAAGGGGCTCTTACCCATCCCTTCGAGGATCTCGAGGGTCAGGGCGAGGGATTCCTCGGCGAGATCCCGGTGGCGCACCACCTCGACCGCCGGCATCTGGTAGACCGGGTTCATGCCGTGGGTGCCCACGAATCTCTCCGGCCGACCCGACGCCACCCCCATCGTGTGGACGCTCAACGACGAGGTGTTGGTCCATACCAGCCCTTCGTCCGGGAGCCGTGGTGCGACCCGCGCCAGGACCTCGCATTTGAGATCGAGGTCTTCGAGGATGACCTCGAGCAAAACCTGACACGATCCGAGCTCGGCCGCGAAAGCCTCTTCCGAGTCGACGACGCGAAACCGCGCCGTCGCCTCATTCACGAAGTCCGGTTCTTCGGGATGGCGCTTCTTGCCGATCCACGCGAGGCCCTTGGCCAACGCATCGGGCGCCCGCTCACGCGCCTCGGCGGCGGTGTCGAAGCCGATCACCTCGTACCCGCCCTCGAGCAAATTTGCGACCCAATCGACACCCATCTTGCCGAGGCCCATCACCGCAAAGCACTTCACATCGGAGCGTTCCATTTCGGCCCTCCCTTGGTTTCTCCCGCCAAAACCGACTCATTGAATGAGGAGGCGCGAGCCCGGACCCGTCACCCTCCTCGAGACGCGTTGATCCCTCGGACCAGATTCGCACAGCCATCTCGGAGCCCACAAAGCACTTGAGAATCGGTGTAGCTCGCAACAGACTTCGCTCATTTCGGGTGAGAAGTTGACGGACACGAAGCAGATTACAACGAACCTCACGAGGCCCGCAAGCGTGGACCGTGGCCCGCACTCCCAAGTAGCTCGAGATTTTTCCGGGAGTGCGATTCATAGGGATTGAACCTGCAACCGAGCGCCGAAGGCGCGACAGACTCATAGCCTGGGGCGTGAGCCCCAGGTACCGGATATCA
>JAIVTZ010000391.1:0-4279 GCA_049188105.1 Deltaproteobacteria bacterium
GGCACGATCGTTCGGGCCGGAGGCCAGGTGGTCGTCGAGGCCCGCCTGGTTGATCTGGTCTCAGGTGAACTGGCCTTTGCCAAAAGGTATCGGGCCGGAATCTCGGCTGCCTCAGTCGCGGCCCACACCATCGCCAACGATCTGGTTCAGGCTTTCACCGGCAGACCGGGCCCTTTCCTGTCCAGAATCGCCTTCGTCTCCGACCGCTCGGGCCACCCTGAACTTTGGATGATGAACTGGGACGGCGCCGAACCCAGGCAGCTGACCAAACACGGCTCAATCGCCCTGGCGCCCACGTGGTCGCCCGACGGACGTCACCTGGTCTTCACCTCATTCCTCAGGGGGACTCCGGCCCTCTACCTGCTGACACCGGCTGAAGGCTATTTGAAACTCCTGTGGGACAAGGGTGGGGTCAACTCGTCGGCTGCATTTTCACCCGACGGCAAAACGATCGCCTTTGCCTCCAGCGTCGACGGCAACGTCGACATCTGGGTCATGCCGACCGAAGGGGGCGAAGGACACCGCCTGACGACCGCAAAAGCGATTGACACCCAGCCGACCTGGGCCCCCAACGGTCGCCAGATCGCCTTCACATCGACGCGGTCCGGCACGCCGCAGATCTACCTCATGGACGCCGACGGCTCCAACGTGCGGCGGCTCAGCTTCGACGGAGGATTCCACGACGAGGCCACCTGGACCCATGACGGCACCCGCATCGCCTGCACCACCAAGGTCGGCAGCAAATTCCAGATCGCCACCATCAACACCGTGACATCGCAGCGCACCGTAATCACCGCGCCAGGCAACAACGAATCACCCTGCTTCTCGCCGGACGGCACGATGATCGCCTTCGCTTCCGACCGCACCGGCACGCCACAGATCTTCATCACCGACGCCGACGGCGTGCCGCATCAGCTCACGTCCGAGGGCAAGAACCACTCACCGACCTGGACGGGGGCGTCGCAGTAAGATACAAGATGCAAGATGCAAGATGCAAGATGCAGCGCGTTGTCCCCGAGGTGATCTTGTATCTTGTATCCTGCATCTTGTATCGAGCTAGGGCATCGATCACCCGGCACAGGTCAACAGGGGAATAGTCATGAGTGACCGCAAGTACCGTCATCACGGATATCAGGACGATGATCGGGATCGTGAACGGCAGCCGCGTGAGCGGCCGAAGACCGACGGCGTCAAGCGTTACGACGGCGCCCCGCGCGGGCGCGGACTCGGCGCCCCGACCACCGTCGCCTTCAAGTGTGCCCGCTGCGGGCATGAGCTCGCCGACCCGACGATAGAAAACCACACCACCTGCACCTCCTGCGGCTCGGCCCTCCACTCGTGCACCAACTGTTCCTACTTCAACACCGGCGCCCGTTTGGAGTGCAAGAAACCGATCACCGTGCGGGTCGAGAGCAAGACGAAGGCCAACGAGTGTACGTTCTTCAAACCCAAGGCGGTGCGTGTTCTCAAGGTGCAGGCTTCCCCATCCGGCAGCCCCGCCGACCCCCGTGCCGCCTTCGACGCGCTGTTCAAAAAATAGCCGAGCGCCGAAGGCGCGACAGACTCGTAGCCTGGGGCGTGAGCCCCAGGTACAGAAATCACGGGAAACAGCGAGCCCTGGAGGGGCGACAGATTGGGGCTGCGGCGTGAGCCGCAGCCATCGTCTTCTTTTTGTCTGTCGCCGCTTCGCGGCTGGTTGAATATTTCGGTACCGTGTTCCTGGGGCTCACGCCCCAGGCTATGAATATGCCGCCGCTCCGCGGCTGGCCCGGGCTATGGCAACGAAATACTGGGAGTTCCTTGAGTCACGAGGTTGGAGATCACCCCCTAACTCTTCTCATGGCTTCGGAAAAGGGTTTTCAGCTCTTCGATCCACCTACCGTTATCGTCTCGAGCCCATGCGCATTAGGGCCGGTTTCTTCCCGCCTGAGCATGATGGCGAAGAACAGGGCGAGGAATCCGAGAATCGAGAAGATCCACATTCCCGGGGCGTAGCCCATCGGGTTGGCGGCAGAGGCCCCGAAGACATCGTTGGTGCGGCCGATGGCCCAGTTCATGCCCGCGACACCGATCTGCTGGATCAGGGTCATCACCGCGTAGGCGGTGCCGAGGCGCCGCTCCTCGACGATGTAGGCCACCGAGGGCCACATCACTGCCGGGATGAGCGAGAAGGCCACTCCCATCATGATGATCGGCACCCACAGCGGCGCCACGTGGTAGGCCATCATGAGATAGACGGGCATCAGCAGGAAAGCCCCCACCGCCATGAAGAGGGCCCGCTTGCCGATCTTGTCCACCAGGAGGCCGAAGAGCGGGGTGGCGATCATCGCCGCCAGCGGCAGGACGCTGTTGTATTGACCGGCAACCTCTCGGGTGAGCTCCCACGAGTCGATGAAGAACTTGATGGCGAACGAACGGAACGGGAAGATCGCCGAGTAGAAGGTCACGCACAGCAAGACCACGAACCAGAAAGAGCGGCTGAAGAGGAAGAAGTCCGACAGCACGAGCTTGTCGGTCTCTCCGGCTCCACCGAGTTGGTACCGGCGCGATGCGATTTTTTCGAGCGCGCCGTATGCGAGCGCACTGATCAGGACCAACACACCGATCACTGCAGCGATGACCAACGGGCCCTGCCACCCGTCGTAGGCGCCCTTGGCCCAGGTCGGCGACCAGTCGGCCGTCACCGAACCCAGGCGGGCGATGGTGAGATTGATCCCGAAGGCGAAGCTGAGCTCCTTGCCCTTGAACCACTTTGCGAGCGCGGTGGTGATCGCCACGATGAGCGGTTCAGAACCGATTCCGAGAAGGAAACGCGCCACCAGCATGACCGTGAAGTCGGACGACACCGCATTGAGGATCGCCGCAATCGTGCATATCGCAGCGAAAAGGATCGTCGACTTGACGGTCCCGTAGCGATCGATGATGAACCCGCCGAGCAGGAGTATGATCACCGCCGCAATACTGTAAACGGAGTACAACGTGCCGATGTTCGCGTCGGTGAAACCGAGATCGGACTTGAGGATATCGGCGATCGGTGCGATCGAGTCGTAGACATAGTAGTTGGCGAACATCGCCATGCTGATCACGATCAGCACGAACCACCGGTACATGGGGGGCGGTTGGGTAGCCGAGTCGCCGGTTGCGGTGAGAGCGTCTGTCATTCTGGCTCCTTAAAGATCGTCACAGCCTCGCATTGTAGCCGCACCCGGAATGAATGTATCTCCAATTGGTGTTACAATAAATCGATTCATCCGTGGCGCCACGGCGACCGCGGTCGCCGGAGGTCCCCACAAAATTGCTGACGCGTAGAAAATTCATCAAGAATGCATCTCTGACCGCAGCGAGCTCTCTCGGTTTCGCCGGCTACGGCTTCGCCAACGCCCTCAATCTGCCGGGCGTTCGTCGCGTGAGCCTCGAGCTTCCGGAGTTCCCGACGGCTTGGGACGGCCTCAAGATCCTGCAAATATCGGACATCCACGCCGGCCCGTACATGGGCGCGGAGCGCATGGCGCGGCTGCGCGAGATGGCGATGAGGCTCGAGCCCGACCTCATCGTCTTCACCGGCGACCAGATGGACCGGCGACCGTCCGACGCCGACCTTTTCGTGAGCGGGTTCCGCGGCATCAAAGCGCCGCTGGGGACATTTGGCATCCTCGGCAACCACGATTATTTCATCGACCATGAGCGGTCGATTTGGGCGCTCGAGGCCGCCGGCATCGAACCCCTGGTGAATCGCGGCGTGGTCCTCGACCGCGAAGGCTCCACCCTGGCCCTGGTCGGAGTTGACGACCTGCAGGCGCGAGGGGGGCGTTATCCCGACTTTTCCGTATTGAGCACCTTCCCGACATCGTTCAGGATCTGCCTGTGCCACCAGCCCCAGGGCTGGCACCAGGCGCTTGCTGTCGGCGCTCACCTGACCCTGGCGGGCCACACCCACGGCGGGCAGATCGCGCTCACCGGCCGCAACCTCAACGTCGCCCGGTTCAGCACCCGCTACATCGCCGGCCCATACCGCCGCGAAGAGGCCTTCCTCTACGTGTCGCGCGGCGTCGGCGTGGGCGCGCTCCCGGTGAGGGTCGGTGCGCCGCCGGAGATCGACCTGTTGACGCTGCGCAGCGCCGCCGTAGGCGCACGAGTCGCGGCGTAACCACCCACCCAGGGCTTTACGGCTTTACGGCTTTACGGCTTTACGGCTTTACGGCTTTACGGCTTTACGGCTTTACGGCTTTACGGCTTTACGGCTTTACGGCTTTACGGCTTTACGGCTTTACGGCTTTAC
>JAIVTZ010000392.1:0-4260 GCA_049188105.1 Deltaproteobacteria bacterium
ACCGTGCTCAGGCAAACCGACCGCATGAACCGGTTACTTGGTCAACTGCTCGACTATGCTCGCCCGCCCGAGCCGGAGCCACAGATCATCCCTCTCGCTGAGGTGATCGGCGAGGTCGTCGACCGACTGGTGGCCTCTGGTGTGGTCATGCAGCCCAACCGCGCCACCTACGAAGCCAACCGCAACATCCTCGCTGCGATGGGCTGGCCCTGGCACGAGAAGTACACCCACCAGGCGCTGTGGGACCTGCACCTGCCCAGCCCACTCAACCACGCCGTGTTCCATTACGACTGGACCTCGGACGACGAGTACTACTGGACCTACATGTACAACCTGTGGGGCGAACTCATCTACGAGTTCAACAAGCGCGGCGGCAAGGTGGTCTTCGGCACCGACGACAACTTCTTCAACCACCGGGACTCAGCCCATCAAATGCTCGAAACCTTGTCCCTGGCTACTACCGGCGGCATACCGCTGGGATAAGCCATCTTGTGGGGCACCGAAGCTAATCCACGTAACCCAGCGCCTTCAGCATCTCCTGGTCCGCAAGGGGCGCCTCGGTTGTGCTCCTGGTTCCGGCGAGCGAGGGCGGCACCGCCAGCCGTTGCGTGAGGAACTGGCCGAGGCCGACGAGCGTCGGGAGGTTTTCGAATCCGACGTTTTTGTGCTCGCCGGGATCCGACGCCAGGTCGTAGAGTTGGGCCTGGCCGGAGGTGGTGAGGACCAGCTTCCATCGCTGCGTTCGCAGGGCGCGCAAGGGATAGTGGTGGGCCGTGCGTGCGGCGATGTTGTGGGTGTCGGTCGCGGCTCCGGGCTGCAGGAGATCGACGCCGTCGAGAGTGGCTGCCGGTTGCACCGACGCGGCGGCCAGCAGCGTTGGCGTGAGATCCGCGAGCGTCGCGAGACGGTCGAGATCGAAACCGTCGGGATGCATTCCTCCCGGCAGGCGGAGGATGAAGGGCACTCGGAGCATCTCGTCGAACAACGTGTTGTTGTGCAGCATCCGCCGGTGCTCGAAGAACGCTTCGCCATGGTCGGAGGTCACCAGCACCACCGTGTCCTTCCAGCGATCCCGGCTTCTGAGAGCGTCGAGCACTTGCTCCACCGAATCGTCCACAGCCCGTAGATTGCCGTCGTACAGGGCGGTGATCTGGGCAAGGTCCGCGTCGTCGGCCGTGCGAAGGGCCTTGTCGATCTGGCGCAGGGTTTTCGGAGTACCGTCGCACCATCCATCGTAGGTCGGATCGGTGAACAGATCGAACTCCGGCGCCGGTTCATAGGGGGCGTGCGGCGGTACGAAATGGAGCTGGAGGTGCAGAGGTTTGGAGTCGTCGAAGGCGGCGAGCCATCCCAGGGCTCTCTGGGTCAGGTACTCGGGTTTTCTCGACACCTTCCTCGGGACCTCGGTCCACAGCTCGAAGAACTCGTCGTATCCCTGATCGTCCCCGATCGCCCGCGAGTTGTTCGGATTGGCGCTGAAGCAGGCGGTCGCATAGCCCGCTTCCCGGAGATACTCCGCGAGTGTTTTTGCCTCGTCGGGAAGGGTCGAATCATCTTCGGTCACCTGGTGGTCGAGATAGGAGAGCCCGGTGATCATTGTCGGCACTGAGCGCAGGGTGTTCGGCACCAGTGCGAAGACGTTCGTGAAAACCATGGATTCCTCGCTCAGGCGGTCGATGTTGGGAGTAGTCGGCCGATCGTAGCCGTAGCACGAAAAGTGGTCCGGCCGCGCGGCATCGAGAGTGATGAGCACGATGTCGGGCCGCCGGCTCGGTCGTGTCCCGATATCCCCGCCGGGTTCTTCGGGCATGGATGACGGTGTGGTGATCGGCCGAGGCCGGCCGATCTCGATCACCGATCCCGCGGGCTCGGGCTGAGCTTCGAACGAGAGAACGCAGTCTTCGCCGGCAAATTGATCGATCGGCACCTCGGCGGTGAAAACCCTGTCACCGCGACCATCACAGAGCTCGGCGGTTGAAAGCGTCGTCGAGCTGTGGTCCCCGGTAGTCAGACTCTGCAGGTCCAATATGAGCCGGGCCTTCCGGCAGTCGAGGCCGGCCGGTGCTGCGACCTCGACTTCGATGGCGTGAGCGGCTGCGGGCAATCGCATCGGCATCACCAGCGTTCCGGCCTCCGGCACGACAAAACGGTCACGCGTTTGGTCAAAGATCTGGACCGGATGTCGTGGGGGAGGGGAGAGATCGCCTCTGGCGATCCACCGGCGTGCTTCGACGATCAGGCCCTGTGGCGGGGGGGCCGCGGCCAACTCGATCTCCTGGATTCGAACGGCGAAATGCGGTTGGATCTTCTGCCGATGTGACCCGGGCGGTGGCGCCCGAAAGGTGAAAGAGAACTCGAAGGCGTTGGCCCCGACCCGCAGTGCTCCCGGCGGGATCTCGATTCCGATGGTTGTCCATCTGTGCGGGATCTCGGCCGTGCCAAGGCGTCGGCCGTTGAGCCGCACCTTCATTTTCTGAATCCGGTCCTTCTTTGGGTCGCGGACCGCCTTGACGCGAAGCACCAGGTGCGTCCAGTGGGGGCTGTCGACGAAGAAATCCAGATCGGCTCGGTTGGCGGATACCGCGACGCCGCGCTGGGTCGGTTCGCTCCACCCGCTCCCGAGACTGCAGGGCTGCAGCGGGAGAGCCCACAGGTCGTTCATGCGGAAGCGGTCGAATCCGATGGTGAAGTCACAGCGGAGTCGCTCGCGATCGAGGTGGTTGCGGGCGATGAAGTAGTGGCTCGGCGCCTGAAGGTCGACTGTGGGGAAGGTCCTGTGGGAGCGAAAAAACACCCCGGCTGCCGCGGCAACGCAGCAGGCGATGAGCAACAAAATAACTACATATCTTCGACGCATGTCCTCGTATCCTTGGATGCACGGGCTCGCCCCGAGTATACGATGCGTCGGATCGGGTAACTTCGGTAGGCCAAACGCATAGATGCTCATGACGAAATGGAGGTGTCGAATGAGACGGTTGATGGTGGTGGCGGCGCTCATCGGTCTCGCGGCGACGATCCCGGCCGAGGCCCAGCGCCCAAAACCGGAGGTGGTGGCGACGGTTGGCGGGGACGACGTTTACAAGGTTCTGCCGGTGGGTGCGATTCCGGCGATCGACGATCCTTCTTTTTTGTCCGGCGCAGCCGCGAACGCCCAGATGAGTCCCGGCGAGCCGGTCCTCGGAATCGTCCTCGATGGTGAGGCCCGCGCCTACTCGCTGTGGCAGCTCGATGCGCACGAGATCGTCAACGACGAGATCAAGGGCACGGCGATCGCCGCCACCTGGTGACCCCTCTGCCACACGGGCGTGGTCTACGCCCGCACGCTGGGTGGGAAAACCTACACCTTCCAGGTCTCGGGCAAGCTGTGGCGCAACAGCCTCATCATGCAGGACCGTGAGACCGGCTCCTGGTGGAGCCACGTCACCGGCCGCGCCATCGACGGCAAGGCCAAGGGTGCGCAGCTGGAAAAGCTGGAGGCGGTCGAAACCACCTGGGAGCGATGGTATGCGGCGCATCCCGACACGGCGGTTCTCGAAAAATCGGAAGAGGTGCGGGCGTCGCACTATCAGGAGTACTTCGACGACCCGAAACGTATGGGCCTGTTTCGCGCTCAGTGGTTGAACGAAAAGATGCCCGGCAAGACCCTGGTCTACGGTGCGGCCGTCGGCCCGCATGCGGTCGCGGTGACCGATGCAGCGGTGGCAGGCGGCTTGCCGGTGCAGGTCGATCTCGGAGGCACGCCGGTGGTCTTCTTTCAGGGTGGCGACGGCGGCGTGCGCGCATTTATCGCGCAGGCCGATGGGCAGAAGCGGGAGGCTCTGGCGGTGACGCCCGTCTACTGGTTCGCCTGGTCGAATTTTTATCCAAATACGAAGGTCATCGATTAATTCTCAATTTTGAATTCTTAATTCCCACCCACGCTCCCCCTGTGGGCGGGCGGGGCGGATAATTCAGAATCGAGAGTCAAGAATTGAGAATTTAGACGGCACGAGCGGTAGAATTCTCACGTGATCGAGGGTGACCCACTCACGTTGCCGAAGGCACCGGGCGCCTACGTGCTCGAGTTCGATGTCCCGCGACGGCTCGAGATCATGGTCGGCCGGCTGGGAACCGTCGTGCTGGAACCCGGCAGGTTGCGGTACTACGGCAACGCCCGAGGACCCGGCGGGTTGCGGGCACGTGTGCTGCGCCATCTGAGCCCGGACGGCAGACGCGATCGCTGGCACATCGACGCCCTGACACGGGTGATACCAGTGGCGC
>JAIVTZ010000393.1:0-4258 GCA_049188105.1 Deltaproteobacteria bacterium
CTCGAAGAGCGCAGGCCTCGCCACTCCCCCTCTCCATTTCATGGTTGGAAGGAGCACGCCTATCGTTCCAACTGGAAGGATGTGAGGCGGAACCGACGCGCCCCCGGCGCGTCGGCCGGTTGGAAGCGCGGCTGCGACGAACGCTCGCGTTCGGAGCCGACGTGTTTCTAACCGGCGGTCGGCGATCGAATGATCGCCGGCTGTTCCGCCGTCAATTGCCTGCATCGCCGCATCACGTCGGTGAGGACATCTGCGTTCATCTGCGTGATCTGCGGTTTCTCCGTTGCGTGGGTGGCCTTTGTGCCTTTGTGTCTTCGTGTTTGCGACGTGCGCGGGCGGCTCTGCGTCTCTGCGTCTCTGCGTTTATTCTCTCTGTGTTCCTTCTCTGTGTCTCTGTGCCTCTGTGGTTCAACAGGTGGGCGGGCGGGCACGGAGACGGGCGCGGAAAGGGTGACCGTTGCTCTGTTAAACTCTCGGTCTCGATTGGAGCTTTATGGCCAAGATCAAGGTCCGCAGGATCAACCGTGAGGAGTTGCCCGGCGCCGCCATTTTGCGCGACGCGGCGGCGGCGGACCTGGCGGCCTTCCCGTCGAATCGCGGGGTTCTCGATCTCGACATGGATATCGACCCCAACCTGCGCCACCTCCTGAAACACGATCCCGACGGCTTCTTCACCGCCTATCAGGGCGAGGAAACCCTCGGGTTCGCCGCTTCGCACGTCCGCTCGCGGCAGTGGATTCTCTCCGAGCTCTGGGTCCTCCCCCAACACCAGGGCCACGGCGCGGGAGACGCTCTGCTGTCACGAGTGCTGGCCTACGGCGAGAGGTCCGGAGCCCGCGAGTACCTCGCCGTCGTCCCGACCGAACCCGCCATTCAGGCGACGCTGCTCGGGCACGGATTCGAACCGCTGATGCCGGTCTACCTGTTCAGCATGTCCGACGAGGCGGCTGCACGGCTGGCGTCCACGCTGACCCGATTGCTGCCCGGAAAAGACGTTACCAACGATCTCCTCAGTCGTCGCGGCCAGGCCGATCTCGACCGCATCGATCGCGTCACCCGAAACGTCACGCGCGACGTCGACCACGGGTTCTGGCTCAAGGAGCGGCAGCTCCGGGCAGCCTTTGTACGCCAGGGAGAACGAATCGCGGCCTACGCGTACGGCGGCCGGGATCAGGTTGGGCCGGTGGCCGGAAGCACCCAGGAGGCCGCAGTATCAGCCCTCGGATGGGCGCTCACGGCGGCGATCGATGCCGGAACATCCGGGGACCTCGAGCTGCGGGTGCCCGCGCACTTCAAACCCGCCGTCGAGGTTCTCCTCGACTCCGGCGCACATCTGCAGGCGACGCTCCTGCTCTACGGCAAATCTCTCTCCCTGTCCTTCGACCGCTGCACTTTCGGCCCTCTCTGCCTGCCATGAGCCGTGGGCCTCGCCGGGACGGAAGCGGGAAGCGCTATCGAGTGCACTACGAGGAGGAGCTCAACCCACAGCAGCTCGAGGTGGTCATGCACCCCGGCGGGCCGATGCTGGCCCTCGCCGGCGCCGGCACCGGCAAGACGCGAACCCTGGTCTACCGAACCTGCCGGTTGATTGAAGACGGGGTGCCGCCCGCCCGCATCATGCTCCTCACGTTCACCAACAAGGCGGCACGACAGATGATGGGCCGCGTCGACGACCTGGTGGAACGCGGATCATCGAGGGTTACCGGCGGTACGTTTCACTCGGCCGGCCACCGCATCCTCCGGCGTTACGCCGAGATGCTCGGCTACTCCCCCCGTTTTTCCATCCTCGATCGCGAGGACTCCACCGAGCTCATGGGCGCGGCCCTCGCCGATATCAGCCCGGAGGTACCGAGCCAGCGGATGCCAAAATCACGTCTGCTGGTCGATCTATACAGCTTCGTCATCAACACCGGCGACGACCTCGAACAGGTGCTCACCGCTCGCGCGCCGCAGTTCATCGATCAGGGCGAGGTAGTCGCTGACGTGTTCAAGCGCTACCTCGAGCGCAAGCGCAACGCCGACCTCATGGACTTCGACGACCTGCTGCTCAACTGGCTCCTCCTCCTGACCCGCTTTCCGCGCGCCCGCTCCGAGCTGCGTAATCGGTTCAGCCACATCCTGGTCGACGAGTACCAGGACACCAACCGGCTGCAGGCGGACATCGTCGACGGCATGCTCGGGCGCGAACGCAACGTCATGGTGGTGGGCGACGACGCCCAATCGATTTACTCCTTCCGGGGAGCGGATTTCGAGAACATCATCGGGTTTCCCCAGCGCCATCCGGACTGCGAGGTCTTTCACCTCGAGACGAACTATCGGTCGTTTCCACCCATCCTCGAGCTGGCCAACGCCTCGATCGCCCACAACACGCGCCAGTTCAAAAAGGTGTTGCGCCCCGCACGGAGTGGCGGCGAACCACCGCTCGAGATCGCGGTACCGACGCCCGAGATCCAGGCATCTCATGTCGCCCAGCAACTGCTCGAGCTCCGCGAGGAGGGTTTCGAGCTCGAAGACATGGCGGTCCTGTACCGCAACCACGCCCATTCCCTCGACCTCCAGGTGGAGCTTGCTCGGCGTAACATTCCTTTTCGCGTCCGTTCCGGTCTGCGCTTCTTCGAGCACCGCCATGTCAAGGACGTGCTCGCCCACCTCCGGCTCATCGACAACCCGCGCGACGAGATCGCCTTCTCCCGCGTCATCAAGCTCCGAGACGGCTTCGGACCACGATTGGCGGCTCGGGTATGGGAGCGGCTCGGCGGCGCCGACGGGCTCCGTCGCCTCCTGGACCTCGATCCCCGAGCGTTCGGCCTCCCACGAGCCGCCTTCGCTTCCCTGACCGAGTTGAAAGGGCTGGTGGCCGAGCTTGCCGCTCCCGAGCAGCTCGGTCGGCCCGGTGAAGCGATCCGTAGGATCGTGGATTCGTTTTACGGGCTGTGGGCGCGCTCCCACCTCGAGAACGCCGGCTCCCGTCTCGAGGACCTCGAGCAACTCGCCCTTTTCGCGGACGGCTATCCCGATGTCAACACCTTCCTCGCCGAGGTGAGCCTCTTCAACGACCTCTCCGGCGAGGATGCCGCCGCCGGCCCGCCGGATGAGATGCTCACCCTGTCCACCGTCCACCAGGCCAAGGGCATCGAGTGGCGGGCGGTCTTCGTCATCTGGCTCGCAGAGGGCCGTTTCCCGAGCTTTCGGATGGACGACGAAGAGGAAGAACGGCGGTTGTTCTACGTCGCCGTGACGAGGGCCCGAGACAGGCTCTTCCTCGTGCGCCCCGAGATCGCGCGCGACCGCTACCTCGTCGATACGATCGTCGAGTCGTCCCGGTTCCTCCAGGAGCTGCCCACCGAGGTCCGAGAACTGGTCGCCATTGCCGAGGAGCGCGATCCCGACGGGATCGATGCCCTCCCGCAAGGCGGACGCTACCGATTGCCAGCCTTCATCGACGAAGCGGACCAGGACGACGACGTTAACTGAGTCGTTGTAACCACCCAGGAGTATTTGACAAAAGAACGGTCACGTATTAGAATATTCTTGAATGGTTATGTACTACTTTATATCCAAACCCTAATGGATGATTCTCGGATCATCGAAAAAGGAGACTCACATGGCAGTAACGCAGCTGACACAAACGAACCTCGAGGACACCATCAACGACAACGACATTGTCGTCATCGACTTCTGGGCCCCCTGGTGCGGTCCGTGCCAGACCTTCAAGCCGATATTCGAACAGGCCGCGGAAAAGCACGACGATGCGGTATTCGCCTCGTGTAACACCGAGGAGCAGTCAGAGCTGGCGGCGATGTTCCAGATTCAGTCCATCCCGACGCTGGTTGTATTCCGCGAGGGCATCGGCATCTTCGGGCAACCCGGAATGCTACCAGCGGAGGCCCTCGACGAGCTCATGGACAAGGTGCGGGGGCTCGATATGGACGAGGTGCGCGCCGAGGCCGAAAAGCAGCAGGAGACCGTAACCGCCGACGCGTAAAGAACTCCCATTCTCAACCTCCACGCCGGGTGGTTCACGCCACCCGGCGTTTTGCCTTTAACCCGGCGCGAACGACCTACCACAGAGGCACAGAGCGCACAGAGAAACACAGAGACGCCCGCTCACATCGCAAACACGAAGACACGAAGACACAAAGGCCGCCCATCACAATTCACCGTGCGGCGAGGTCCCGGCCGTCGGACGACGGCCGGGGACCGCTGGGACATACTCCAGTTCCGATCGCCAGCGATCGTCACTGGAGATCGTCCCAGC
>JAIVTZ010000394.1:0-4245 GCA_049188105.1 Deltaproteobacteria bacterium
CCGCGAGTGGTGGCCTATTACGCTCGTTAGGATGGGTTCCACACACATGGGTGCCGTGCATTGGTGCCACGTACACACTTGTTGATTTGTCATGGGTGGCACCCTAGGGGGTCGGTCGGGGAGCGGCTTAGCTGGGCTTCAGCGAACGGGAGTCTCGAGGCCCCCGGGCTCGCTCCCGCCACGGGCAAGAACCTCTATCACTGACCCGGGACGACCCACGCCAGCAGATCGCCGGACTCGAAGCCGTCGGCGAAGATGCCGCTGTCGTCGCCGAGAAAGCTCTCGACAGGCGTTTCGGCCCGCCAGTCGATCCCGGATGCGGCGTAGTAGGGGGGCGACGACGCGACGGCATCGTTGGTGACGAGCACCACGCTGCGCCACGGCAGAAGCGAGACGGTGGGACCGACGGCCGATCCGTCCGGCAGCGTCCAGGCGCCGGGCGGCACCGTCATGACCGCCGGGTCCTCGGTGTCGTTGAAGAGCAGCACGGCGTTGGCGCGGGTGATCAGACTGCCCGCCGCGGAGGCCCACGGCGCGTCACTCGTCCACTCGGCGAGCGTGTTGAAGAGGGTGTCGTCGGGTTTCTTCCGGATGACCCCGGCCACCGTGGCCGGCGCGACGAACGTCGTGCCGCTCATGCTGCCGTAGTCCCCGGCGGCGTCGTACTCGAGCGCCACCGGGTCGGGCTCGGCGTAGGGCGGCAGCCACCAGTGCGAGAGGTTCTCCGGCCGGTCGATGCGGCGGGTCGGCTCGGTGGAGACCAGTGTGTTGCCGGTGATCGTGTGGTTCTGGAGGGGGTTGCTGTCGACATAGAGCCCGAGCGCGGCGCGCCGGCTGTCGATGACGACGTTGTCCGCAATGGTGCAGTCGAAGTTGTTGGGCAGGAAGATCCCGTGGCCGTTGCTGCCCGAGATCGTGTTGCCGGTAATGACGGTGTCGTGGAAGTCGGAGAGGAACTCGGGCCAGATGCCGTGCCCCAGGGGCCACCACTCGTGCGAGTACTCGAGATCGCCGATCGTGTCGAGGATGATGTTGTCGCGAATCACCGACGCGTTGCAGTTGGTGTAGACCGCGGCGCCGTCGTTGAGGGTGTGCATGGTGCGGACGAAGACGTTCTTTTCCACGGTCTGGCCGTCGCTGCCGAGGATGATCCCGGCGTAGCCGGTGTCGACGAAGCGGTTGAGCCGGACGATCGCCGCGTTGGCCTGGCCGAGGATGATTCCGGCCGCGTGCCACGACCCCCAGCCGCCGTAGCCCGGCTCGGCGCCGATGCGGAGGAAGAGGTTGCGCTCGATGAGCGAACCGGGCGGGTCGGCGGTGTCGGCCCAGCCGCTGACGGCGATGTTGCGGACGTCACGAAAGACTGAGCGGCGGATGGTGAACGGCTGCGCGTCCCAGGTGAAGCGGATTGCGTTGCTCTCGATCTCGGAGAAGGTGCAGTCCTCGAACGCGGCCGGATGGCCGATGACGAGCGCGGCGCCGTAGTAGCGGGAGAAGTGGACCTCGGAGAACGAGGTGCCTGAGGTCGTGACGCCGACCGGCTCGGCGCCGTGGTCGACCACAACGTCGGTGCTCGTGGTGGTCACGACGTCGACCTTCATGGTCGCCGGGTCGGCCCAGCTCGGCGGGTAGAGATAGAGCACGCCCGCCTCCCAGTGCCACTCGCCGGGGGCGTCGAGCTCGTCGAGGTCGTTATCGATGAAGTAGCCCGACCCCGGATCGGAGAAGGGGTCGTGGAACTTCCCCTCCGGGCCGAGGATGAGGGTGTCGACGGGTCCGTGCTGGGTGATGGGCCGGGTCTCCCACCACCAACTCCAGCGCCGCCACCTGACCTGCGCCCCGGTCCAGCGGCCGGCGGCGACGCCGGGCCGGGTCGCGAGCTCCGCGTCGACGATCTCGTCGGGCTGGTCGTCGGCGTCGTTGCGGAGGAAGCCCGCGTCGATGTTGGGCCAGCGCGCGAGCCGGACGAAGCGTCCGTCGACGTAACACGCGACGACGCGCTCGCCGACGGAGCCGGTCCGGACCGAGGGGTTGGCGCCCCAGACGCCGGTGAGGCTGACCGCGAAGCTGCCGGTGATGATGGGCCGCGGGCCGTTGCCGTAGGCGGTCACGCTGAGGTTTGAACCGGCGTTGAGGCCACTCGCGAAGTAGGTTCCGCCGCGCCCGAGGAGGATGGAGTCGCCGGCCGATGCGCGGCCGACGGCGTGGGCCAGGGTGGCGAGCGGCTCGGCGACGGTTCCGGGACTGCCGTCGATGCCGTTCGGCGCCACGTACCAGTCACGCGCCTGGATTGGTGCGGCCGCCGTGATGGCGGCGACGAGTGCGGCGACAAACGCGTGTCGGGGATCGACCATGGACGCAACCTCCACCCGGTCTTTCAACCGTAGCGCCTTGGGGCCGGACGGCGATGTAACGACGATCACCTCCGGGGCTTCGTAACTCCTCGCCGTAGCCCGTCTTGCGTGGAGTGTTGAGTCCCCGCAGGTTTGGTATGTGGACGACTCAAACCTGGACGGTCTATGCGAGCGGTTGGCAGCCGAGGTGGTCGAGGAGCTTGTATCGGTGCCAGGAGAAACTCTCTTAACTTTGTTCGGCAGGGGGCCTCCCCCACCGTCACTGGCCTCCCAGCAAATCGCGTAACGCCCGAGAAAGTTAACAACGTTTCTCCTGGCACCTTTAAGAATTCGCGTCCAAAGTAGACCAAATGCAGGTGCCGGAAATAGCCTCTCTTCCATGGGTGCCATGATGGGGGCCACGTATCACTTTATGACTTTGGGTGGCCTAACGTGACAATGTGATACGTGGCACTCATCTGCTCCCGAAAGGACGCAATTCACCATTCACGACCTGCCCCCTTTTGCCGCGCAATGAGGGCATCCGCGTTCCTCGACTTCAATACTTCGAGTGCACGCACAATCAAAGGATCGACACCATCTTCGATGTCGGCCTTCTTGTTGAGCAGCTCGATATCGACCGGCACACCCTTGCCCTCGTAGCAAACCATGTCGGCAGAAAAGTACTTCTGATACGACAAGCAATAGCGCCAACCGTTTGGCAGCTTCTTCTCGAGTTGATAAGAGAACATGCCGTTGGTGCGATCGCCGATGATCGTGACATGCGGCAACTGCTTCATCGCCAGCGCAAAGATCTCTCCTCCACTGAACACGGAATCGCAGGTCAGAATCACAATTGGCCCGGTGAATCGGACCTTACCCTGCGGCTCCATGTACCACGTCTTGAGGCCCTTGAAATCGTCTTTCCCCGGGCCGATCTTTGTCTTTCTGTGAAAGGCGATCCGCTTACGGTCGCAGAACCGATTGACGATCTGGAGTACGGTGCTGTCATCCCCGCCAGGGTTGTTCCGAACATCGATGATAATGCCGTCGAGGTCCTTGAAATCGGCAGAAATTCTGTCCAGTGCGGCCGCTAGCCTCCGCCTCTTTACGTATTCCAGCTCGAGGATCCGGATGTAGCCAAATGACCGAGACCTTCCATAGTGAAGCATCCAGGCCTCAGTCTCCTTGGGCTGGCTGAAGCCGTTTGCGACGAGCGTCTTCTCGGCCGTTCTGAAGAGCTGTTTGATTTCGCGCTTTGTAAATTCCTGCCAGAATCTGGGCTTGGGTTCCGGGTTGAAATATCGTTTCTTTCGCCGACGGCCTACCCTAGCCTTCAACTCCACATGCCCGTCGTTCAATGGGTCGAGCATCTGGCAGAAGATATCGAAGAGTTCATCGTCACCGGTCGCGGAGCCGATTCTGGGCCTATAGATGTCGTACTGCCGTTTCCAGTCGACATTCCTCACATCGAAGAACGGATACCTGTTGTGAAAGGTCTCCCACAGCTCTTCGAAGTTCTTTTCGGGGTCGCGAACGATCTGACTTTCTTTCACCTTCATGACTATATTCGGTTCCTGTGCGTGACGGGTGGATGAAAAGGTGCCAGGCACCTGGGTATTGATGTTTCGGCTCATATCCAAAAAGGTGCCCGGTATCGGTGCCGGGTCAGACGATTCCGACGATCTTTGTAAGTGGCCTGTTTCGTATAAACGGCCCAGAATCGTCCGAATCGTCTGACCGATGCCGAAATCTCTACTCACCGAAGCGCTCCCAGAGGGCTGAGACGCGGCGGCGGCTGACGGGCAGGACCCGGTTGACCGGTGGGTCGAGCTTGACCTCCCAGCCACCTTCGGGGGCCGGCCGGATCTCCCGCACTCGGCGGAGATTGACCGCCCAACTTCGGTGGATC
>JAIVTZ010000395.1:0-4231 GCA_049188105.1 Deltaproteobacteria bacterium
GAATTGAGAATTGAGAACTGAGAATTCGCCCTTGTCATTGGCACCGCACGGAGGTTGGGCGGCATTAAGAATTGAGAATTGAGAACTGAGAATTCGCCCTTGCCATCGGCACCGCACGGGGGTGGGGCGGCATTGAGAATTGAGAATTGAGAATTAAGAATTCGCCCTTAGCGAATGCCGACGTCTCGTTGAAGTTTCTCCGCGAGGCGCAGGAGCCCGGGGTCGGTTGGGAAGCGATCGAGGGCGCGCGACAGCGTGAACGCGGCCTCGGTGAAACGACCGGTCCGCAGCTGCAGCGCCGCGAGCCGGGCCGCGAGGCTGGGAGACTCCGGTTCGATCTCCACCGCTCGGCCGAGAGCCAACAGGGCGTCGGCGGGTTTCCCGGCCTCCTCCGCCACCACCGCGATGCGTACCAGGAGCCGGGTGTCGGTGGGGTCCATCCCCCAGGCGCGCCGCAAATGATCGAGCGCCGCTTCGGAGTCACCCCGCCTCTGCGCCAACCCGGCGAGGGTCACGTATGTGGCCGACGATCTCGGATCGAGCCGAAGGGCGGAGTGTGCGGCCTCCAGCGCCCCGTCGATATCGCCACCATTGTCCAGCGCCACCGCCGTCATCGCCCACGCCCGCGCCCTCAGCGGTCGCGGGAAGGCCGTCCGTGAGGTGATCTCCGTCAGAAGCTCGAGTGCGGTCTCGGAATCTCCTTCGTCGATCGCCCAACGAGCGAGCTCCATTTTCACCTCGGGGTGGTTTCCGAACTCGGACAGGACGTCGCGCGCCGCCGCCCGGTCGCCGTCGCGGAGAAGCTCGCGGGCCAGGGCGATGGCCGTCTGGGTCGGTCGCCGCGGGTAGAAATCGCGCCGGAGTCGAAGCCCTTCCAACCGAACCCAGCGTTGATCTTCGGGTGTCAGCTCGATCTTCGGACTGCGGAGACCCGGAGAGATAGCCTCCGCTTTCGCGAGCTCGTCGAGGCCCTCCCGGTGGTCACCGAGCGAAAGGAGAACGAGCGCGCGCAGACGATGAAGAGAGGGAGACATCGGATCGCGAGCGAGGGCATCGGCCAGCATCAGGAGGCTTTCACGCGGCCGGTCGCGAAGGAGGAGATCACGCGCGCGATTTGTGAAGCCCACCGGGTCGATCGGCATCCAGCGGATCTGCAGACCGCCGAGACGCGCCAGCGCCTCGACCACGGCCTCTCTCGAGGCCATCCCAAGATCACGCACCGCGATTCTCCGCGAGCGCTCGATGAATGAAGGCAGGGCCACCACCCAGCTCGAGGCGAGCCGCACCGCACCCGCTTCGGGGTTGACGGCCATGGTCCTCGCGATCCCGTTCCAGCCATACGATCCGCAGGCGTCGAACCCGATCACGACAACCGCTCCGAGCACCAGCGCCGCCAACCGGCGCGGACGCCTCCGCCTCATGGCTCGACCACCGTGCCGTCCTCGTCGAGGAAACAGAGGGTCGGCCGGAGAACCACGCCCGTGCGTTCCTCGACCCGCCCCTGAATCTCACGCGTCAGCTGAGCGATCTCTGACGGGCGTGCCGACCTCGATGCGCACATGCGGTTGGGGAAACGACGGGACAGGCGCACGCCCCCAACCACCATACCCGGACAGTCGGCCTCCCTCAGGAGATCCTCCGTGCCGTCGCCGGCCGGACTGACAAACGACGGCGCAGTCGAGCGTGGTATTCGTTGGCGCCGTGGGGGTTTCTCTGGATCGGGCCCGAAATCAGGGTTGGATGCGCGATGCCCGGTGAGTTGGAGGCGGGCCCTCAGGACCACCCGCCGATCCAGGTCGAACCCGAGTCCGCCCTTTCCTGTGCTGGGGCGAACCCGTTCCACGGGCCTTCCCGGTCGGGCCAAATCGACCCAGTCGAGCATGGCGGCCAGGGGAAAGAGGTCATGGACCGCGGCATGAACCACCCCCCCCACCGAGCTGGCGGCGGCGAATAGCGACTCTATCCCCGCGATCCCGGTCCGTGCCGCAGCCCGACACACCTGTGCCAGGTTGGCACCGCCCCCCGCGACCGCTCCGTCGAGGTCGAGCTCCCACAGGCCGAGGTTGCCGCTGAGATTGAGCACCGGCACCCGGAGGCCGCGATCGGGGGGCACGAGACGGCTGCCCGCGCCCAAAACAACCCATGGCTGACCGTGGGTGGCGAGCACGTCGATCACCCGTTGAAGCCCGTCAGCACTACGACATCGGATCAAAAGGTCGGCCGGACCGCCGACGCCGAGCGCCGTCCACGCGCGCAGATCGACGCGCTCGTGGACCTCCGGTTCGCCGCCTTCGCGGAGTGCGCGGAGGTGCTTTTTGAGGCTCGATGAACCGTACTGCACGAATCCAATCCATCCGTCTGGGTCTTGGCACGCCGTTTGCTTATAAAACGGGTAGCCGGGCACACAACGACCTGGTACGACATCATACCTCCTCCTTCCTCCTGCGGGCCTCACGGCCCGCACCTTTTTTTTGGCCCCTCAGCTCGGAGCTGTGGGGCCAAAAAAACAGACAAGGAGATCGCTCAGCCGCGCTCGGTGTTGGTGAGGTTGAGTTTGCGGAGGTGGTAGAGGAGGGCCTGGCGGGAGATTCCGAGCTCGCGGGCGGTGGCCGAGCGGTTGCCGTGGTTGCGGCGAAGAGCTTGCGTGAGGAAGCGCCGTCTGAACTCGCGCTGGGCCTCGCTCCAGGTCCCGGCTGCCAGGTCGTCATCGACCACGATCGGCAGATGCTCGGGCAGCACGACCCCTCCGCGGGCCCGCACCAGGGCGACCTCCACCGTCTGCCGCAGCTCACGAACGTTGCCGGGCCAATCGTAACGGCGGAGCGTCTCCCGGGCCTCAGAACTCCAGCGGCGAGACTCCAAACCATAGCGGTTGAGGGCTTCAGCTTCGAAGAGCCTCGTCAGAATGCCCACATCTTCGCGACGCTCCCGCAGCGGTGGAATCGTCACCGGCAGTCCGGCGACACGATAGTACAGATCGGGTCTGAACATGCCTTCGCGCATGCGGCGTTCCAGATCCCGGTGGGTCGCGGCGACGATCCGCACGTCGACCTTCTTCCCCTCGGTCGATCCGACCGGACGAACCTCCTGCGATTCGAGAAAGCGCAGCAGCTTGACCTGCAGCGGCGGATCGAGATCCCCAATTTCGTCGAGAAACAGGGTCCCGCCGTCGGCGGCCATCACCAGACCGCGGCGCGAGCGATCGGCGCCGGTGAAGGCGCCCTTAACCGATCCGAAGAGCTCGGCTTCGAGGAGTCCGGTCGGTATGGCCGCCACGTTGACTGCGATCAGGGATCCCGAGCGTCCCGATAGCCGATGGAGGGCGGTGGCGGCAACCTCCTTGCCGACCCCGGTCTCGCCGAGGAGCAGAATCGCCAGGTGAACGGGGCCGAGTTCACACAGCTGCCGCCTCACCTCTCTCGCGGCCTCGGACCTCCCATAGAAACCCGTGGTTTCGACCTCGGAGTCCGGCGTCGGCGCGCCCGGCGGGACCTGGATCTCGAGAATTCTGATGAGAAGGGACCACAATGGACTTTGGGAGACTTCTCCCCCGAGCGGAGTAACACTTATCCGGCCTCGCCTCACCTCTGTCCCGGGCAGACCCCTCCCGATCTTCCAGATCAAACGTCCGTCGGCGGCATCACGAAGTTCAAGACCCTCGACCTCGAGGGCTGCCATCAGCTCCTCGATTTGATCCGAATCGATGTTCTCCGGACCCCCGAAATCCATGATGCCGGCGAGCGTTGCCACCGCCGCCAGGATCGGGGCCTGGCGACCGCTCAGTTGCTCCGCCCAACCCTCGAGACCCTCCACCCGCAGCCGTCGCACCGCCTCCGAACGGAACCGACGAGCGATCGGCAACTGATGTCCGCCCACACGTTCAGCGAGAGCGATGGCCAGAGCCTGTTCTGCAGTCGGCGGATCCGTCCCGAAAATGTCTGCGACCTCGCCGCGCCCCCGCAGCGCTGAGACCAGACGCGCGGCAAGGGAAACCCCCCACCCGTCGTTGCCGATCTCCCCGTCCCCTCTTCCCGATACGGCATCGACAAGAGCCGACCATGCCTCACCCTCCTGACCGGAGCGTGCGAAGAGCTCGGACGCGCGCCCGAAGTCGCCGTCTAGGGCTGCGGAAGCTCCGCGCAACTGGTTCAGGCCCTCACTGAACCTCGGGTCGTCGCCGGCCTCCCCCTCGACCGCCGCCAGGTATTTGCGGAACGCCTCGTCGTTGCCT
>JAIVTZ010000396.1:0-4228 GCA_049188105.1 Deltaproteobacteria bacterium
TCACGAGACGGCGGGACATGTATTGCCCAACCAACTAAGAAATTTCGGATTTCGAATTTCGAATTTCGAATTTTTCTTTCCACCCTGAAGCCGTCGTTGGAAGTTGCGTTCCTACGCTACCTCGAAAAACCTCGGCGTTCGTTGCGACAATCGTGAGCAAGATTTCGAGCTTGGATCCGCGTGTCCTTTCATATACTCTCTCCGAAGAGGTGTCGCAATTGAGACGTTCTTTGGAGTGAGGGACTGGAGGCCAGTCTGCATATCTCACCAGGTTCCGTTGCGAGGGTGGCGAGGTGCCGTACCCAGTGGGGTTTTCGACCTGCGGGGCGCGGAGACGTACTCCACGGTACGTCGAGCACCCCGAAGCGAGAAAACGCCGCTGGGTGCGGTGCATCGCCGGCCGTAGCAGGAAGCTGGTGAGATATGCGGGCTAGGGTGGCCCATGCCTGGCGGCTGAGGTGGATGTCCGACGCGAGCACGGGCGAGGCGTCCTTGGGCCCCGGGGCACACGTGATCGGCTCCGCATCCGACGCCGACCTCCGACTGCCCTACCCAACCGTTTCCCGTCACCACGCCCGGCTCACCTGCTCCGACGACGGTATCACCGTCGAGGATCTGGGTTCGACCAACGGCACCGCGCTCAACGGAATGCCGGTTGACGGACCCGTGCTCGTCACCGGGAAAGCCTCTCTCAAGGTCGGACGAGTGAAGATCGACCTGTTCCTGGAAACCCCGGTCTCTCCCGTCTTCGCGGAAGGAGACTCGCTCGCAAGCTCCGGCGCCTCCCTCCTCCTCGGACCGGCGACCGTGGGCTTTCTCCGGGAAGCCGGCGAGGAGGTTGCGTTCCGGTCGGGCGAGGTGGTCGTCCGGCGCGGCGAGCACCAGGACCACTTCTTCGTGGTGATCGACGGCGAGGTCGAGCTCGTGCTCGTCGAGGGTGAGTCCCGCAGGCGGCCCCTGGCTCGGCTCGGCGAGGGCGGCATCTTCGGCGCAGAGTCGGTGCTGGGAAAAGAGGGCGCTGCCGTCGATGCGGTGGCCGTGACCGACGTGCGTTTGCTGCGGTACCCGGCATCGGCGCTGCCTACCGCTCTCCAGAAGTCAGCCTCCCTACGGCGCAAGCTCCTTGGAGGAATCGCCCGCCACCTCCACAGGAGCACCGCCGATGCGCTCGACCTCATGCACGGCGCCGAGGTGATGGCGCGTCTCGTCCAGGGGGACAACGATCCAGACGAGCTGATCGTGGCCTCACCACGGATGAAGGCGATCAAGAAAAAGGTCGCAGAGTCCACCGAACACGATCATCCCGTTCTCGTACTCGGCGACGATGGAACGGGCAAGACTCTGATCGCCCGCCTGATCCACGACGGGTCCTCACGCTCGCAGGGCCCGCTGATCGCCGTGAACTGCCGCAATCTTGCGCCGGGTCATGCGGCCGAGCTTATCCTCGGCGAGGACCTCGGCGGGCGCCTGCCGACCGACGGTCACAGCAGTGGCGGGATCCATCTCGCGCACGGCGGCACGATCATCCTGGCCGGCGCGGACGCTCTCGAACCATCGGTTCAACAGATGCTCGCAGCCTATCTCGCAGCCAACCATGACCGCGCTCCGGGCACCAATCCCGACACCCGGATGATCATTACCGCGCGATCGGCGGCGATCGACAACGATGGCAAGGACGGTCTGGCGTCTGACCTCGTGGGGTGTTTCGACGAGATCATCGAGGTCCCCCCCCTTGTCAAGCGCCCGAAGGACATCCTGCCCCTGGCCGAGGAGTTTCTCAGACGGCAGGGGCCTGATCCACCCGCCATCACCGAGGAAGCCCGCCACGCGCTGTTGTCGCTTCGCTACCAGCGACGCAACGTCGCCGAGCTCCGCGAGGTGCTGGACCTCGCAGTGCGAATCGCCGACGGCCCCGAGATCCGCGCCGAGCACATCTTCGGCGGCGTCGGCGAGGATGCGGCCCCGCCCGGCATCGACATCACCGGCACGCCACTGGTCAAATATTTATTGCGGCGCACCGGCGTACCGCTCGTGCGGGCGGCCTCGCTGGCCGGCTTCGCGGTCGTGATCGTGCTCTGTCTCGCCTTCTCCTCAACCGTGGCCGGCCGGGTGGCCAACATGGCCATTTGGTCCGTGTGGGAGCCGGTGGTCTTCGCACTGTTCTTCCTCGCCGGCCCGGTGTGGTGCACCATCTGTCCTCTCTCAACCGCAGCCAGGCTGGCCAAGAAAGTCGGCAGCTCGGATCGGCCGCCTCCGCCATGGTTGATCCGCCACGGGCCGTGGCTGGCGATCGTCGGCTTCGCTCTCATCGTCTGGGTCGAGAGGTTCTTCGACTCGCTCGCGAATCCGGTCGCATCGGGCCTGCTGCTGGCATCCCTGGTCGCCGCGGCGGTGATCTTCGGGCTGCTGTTTCGGCGTGAGGTCTGGTGCCGGCACCTGTGCCCCCTGGGCCGTCTTGCGACGACCCTGGCTCCGGCCGCGCCCCTCCAGCTGACCGCCAAGCAGCGGGTCTGTGCCTCTTCATGCACCACCCACGCGTGCTACAAGGGCACGCCCGAGATATCCGGCTGCACCGTCTTCCACCACCCTCTCGAGGGCCAGGAGTCCTACCGTTGCAAGCTGTGCCTGGACTGCCTCCACTCGTGCCCGCACCACTCGGCGAACCTGCAGGTGCGGCCGCCGTTGATGGCGGTGTGGCGTCTCGACTCGAGCGCCAGGGACCTCGCCATGTTCGCCGTCACCGTGACGCTGCTGGCTCTCGGCATGGTGGCCGCGCGATCGTTCGAGGTTCTATCTGAGCCGGTCCACTTCACGGTGCTCTGCATCGTTGTCCTGGCGGTGGGCATCGCCCTCCACCACATGATCATGGCCCTCGCCGCCACCGACCGCCGTATGGCCATCATGATTCGGCTCGCGATGGCGCTCATGATCCTCGGCTGGGCTGCCCTGATGACCAGTCAACTCGCCAATATCGCCATCCTCGACCAGGCCCGGGTCGCTCTGAGCCCTCCCCAGTGGTTGCCCGAGTGGCCGGCTCTGGAGTTCAGCCTGCTGACCGCTCTCCAGGTTCTGACCGTGCTGGTCGGGCTCGCGCTGGCCCTGATCTCGCTCGCTCAGGTCAATTTCAGGGGAACTTCGTTCTGGACGCGCATCGGCCGCCGCGTCGCGCCGCTGGTGTTCGCGGGCTACGCCGTCGCGGTGATCGCGCTCCTCCTCGCCTGATCGAGACGGCTTCCCAACCCGTGCCCGGCTGGAACCAGATTTCCTTCGATGAGACGGGTCACCTCAATTGTTCGCCACTTGACACCGAACCACTTTTCTGCGATACAATCTCAATTTATGAGACAGCTCTCGAATTTAGGCGGGAATCCAGGTGCCGCCCGACTGCCTGACCACTCTCCAATATCGGCAAGATTTGATCAGTCAGAGACCGATGACCTGCCCATCGGCGCGTTCGTGAATTCGAAGATCGTCTCAGTAATTGACAGACCTCTGGACGAGCACGTACACTTCGCACACAAAATGTTCGTCATATCCATCTTCACTGGATTGCGAAGACCACGCACGCCGTTGTGCCGTGCTCTTCGAGATCCGTACCGATCACGTTCCGTCACTTGAAAGGAGACGTCAAACCATGAATAACTGGATTCGGATCTTTCTCATCATTCTTTCGATCGTCGTGGTGCAGTCGTTCGGGGGTGTGGCAAACGCTCAGGGTTGTTCTTTCAACCTCAGCCCAACGCAATCCGACTTGATTTTGGCCGACGGCGCAACAGAACTGTCGTTTGCCGTCGATTCGGATGATTTCTGCTATTGGAGACCGACCTCAGTCGATTATCGTGTCGGCGACCCCGTTGGCTGGATTACCGTTTCTTCATACGGGTGGGGTGAAGGCGGCGACGGCACCGTCGTTTTCGATGTAGATCCGAATCCCGGTTTTTACAGAGAGGGTTCCATCGTCATCGAGGGAGTCGTGACATTCACGGTCAGGCAGGAAAGCGCTTGCACCATCAAATACCTCGTCAGCCCGAACGCGGCCAGCGACGTCTTCGTCACCTACCCCGCCTGCGGAAGCATCGTGAGAGTGGGCCAGAATAGTGCGGTGCCGGTGTTCGCGAACCCTGGCACCAGCTATGAAGGGTTGGTGTATGGCCCGGATGAAATGCTGTATGCGTTGGATCCCACCAGGGGAATCGTCAACATCTTCGATAGATCGGAAGAGCACACG
>JAIVTZ010000397.1:0-4227 GCA_049188105.1 Deltaproteobacteria bacterium
GAGACCGAGGTCGCCGTCGACCCCATCATTCTCGGCGAGATTCGATTCGGGATCTACCTCCTGCCGCCGGGGAAACGGCGCCGCCGTCTGGAAAAATGGTTCGACGAAGGCGTGGCCAGAATCCTCTGCCTTCCGTGGGAAGCTGCCACTGGACTCCGGTGGGCAAAGCTCCTGGCTGACCTTCGCGCCGCGGGCCAGGCGATGCCGGTCAAGGACAGCATGATCGCCGCGACGGCGTTGGTTCACGACCTGACCGTCGTTACCCGCAACACGCGCGATTTCGAGATAACCGGCTTGAAGGTCTTGGATCCGTTCCTCTGAGGAAATGGAGAATCGGCATGCGATCTTTTTTCGAGGCCGTCGGCGACTTCCTGCGGGCGTGGCCGCGATTGCTGGCGACAGACGTCGTCTACAAGATCATCGCCTTTGTGGTTCTCACACCGCTGGTCGGCCTCGTTCTCGAGTTTTTCATGTCGACCAAGGGAAGCTCGGTCCTGGCGGACCAGGACATCTTGTTCTTCGTGCTGAGCCCGGTGGGTCTGGCGACGCTGGTGGTGGTGGGCGCGGTGAGCCTCGCAATTCTCACTCTGGAGCAGGCTTGCATGATGGCGATCGGCTTCGGGGAGACCCGCAATCTCCACGTCCGTACGACTGACGCCCTCTGGTTCGGCGCACGACACGCGTGGTCGGTGATGATACTGGCGCTCGAGATCTTCATCCGCGTGCTGCTGATCGCGCTTCCCTTCCTCGCCGCTGGCGGCCTCGTCTACCTGCTGCTCCTCAGAGAGCATGACATCAACTTCTACCTCGCCGAGCAGCCGCCGATCTTTCTCATTGCGGCCGGCGCCGTCGTCGCCCTGCTGGCGGTGATGGCGGTGCTGATCATCCGCCGTCTGCTGAGCTGGGCGTTCGCCCTGCCGCTGGTTCTCTTTGAGGGCGTCGGTCCGGCGCAGGCGCTGACGACGAGCGCCGAGCGGACCGGAGGTCACAAGCTGATCGTCGGGTTCACCCTCGTGGCCTGGGGCGCAGCGGCAGCGCTATTGTCGGCAGCACCGCTGGCGATCATCGGCACGGTGGGCCGCTGGACGGTGCCCAAGGTCTCGGGCTCCATGACCATTCTGGTAATCGTCATGGGTGGGTTTCTGCTGCTCTGGGCCCTCCTTAATCTGTTGGTGACGCTGGTCAACTCGGCGATGTTTGCGCTACTCACGGTTCGCCTCTACGACAGGTTCGGCGGCTCGCCCGATGCGCAGCTGTCCTGGGTGGCGATCTCCAAGAGCCTGGCCGCAGGTGATCGACGCAGGATTCCGATGAAGTGGGCGCTCGCCGGTCTCGCGCTGGCTGCGGTCCTGGCGGCGGTCGCGGGTTACCTCTTCATGGACAGCGTGCGGCTCGAGGACGATGTGATCGTCATCGCCCACCGCGGGGCGGCAGGAAGCGCGCCGGAGAACACCCTCGCCTCGGTTGCCCTGGCGGTCGAGCAGGGCGCAGACATCGTCGAGATCGACGTCCAGGAGACCGCGGACGGCGAGGTCGTGGTGGTCCACGACAGCGACCTCATGAGGGTCGGCGGCGCCGCCGTCAAGATCTGGGAGGCCACCTACGACGAGCTCATGGAGATCGACGTGGGGAGCTGGTACGGGCCCGAGTTCAGCGGCCAGCGCGTGCCCACCCTCGAGCAGGTGCTCGAGATCTGCAAGGGGCGGGCGTGGGTCGACATCGAGCTCAAGTACTACGGCCACAACGAGCGCCTCGAGGAGAGGGTGGCCGAGATCGTCGAGAGGATGGGGATGGAGGACGAGGTCGTGCTGATGTCGCTCGCCTACGACCTCGTCCTGTCGATGAAGGCGCTGCGGCCCGACTGGACAGTTGGGCTGCTGACCGCCAAGGCGGTCGGTGATCTGACCACCAGCGACGCCGATTTCCTCGCCGTTCACGTCGGGATCGCAAGCTCGGGCTTCGTGCGCCGCGCCCACGCCGCCGGCAAGGAGGTCTACGTGTGGACCGTCAACGACAAGCTCAACATGTCGCGGATGATGAGCCGGGGGGTCGATGGCGTCATCACCGACCACCCGGCGCTCGCACGGCAGGTCATCTCCGAACGCGCGGACATGAGCTCGGCCGAACGGCTGATGCTGACCGCGGCGTTCTGGATGGGGCTCGAGCCGAAGGAACCGCCACCCGAGGCGGATGGCGGATGAAATTCTCAATTCTCAATTCTCAGTTCTTAATGCCACCCACCTTGACGCCCGTTGATACCGTTGTTTGCCGGGAACTCAAAACTCATAACTCATAACTCAAAACTACTTCTTGTATTTCACCGAGCAACCGTAGGGCTTGGTCTCGGCAGTGGTGACCACCTTGTTCGCGAGGACCTCGTCGAGGGCCGCGGCCACATAGTTGTTGGCCGGTCCACCCGTGTTGCCCCGCGGATCGTCGTCGATGGCGCCCATGTAGACCAGCCGGCCGCCGCCGTCGATGACGTACATGTGGGGCGTGGTCATGGCGCCGTAGAGGTGGCCCACCTGGCCAGACTGGTCGACCAGAATCGGATACGGCAGGTCGTTGGCGGCCCTGAACTTCGCGTTGGCCGCCGCGTCCATGTATTTGGTGGAGTTGATGGTCAGCCAGACCACACCCTGGGCGCCGTACTTCGTGGCGAGGTTCTTCATTGTGCCGGCCTTGTAGTGGCGTTGGACGAACGGGCAGTCGGGGTTGAGCCACTCCAGAACCACCACCTTGCCTTCGTAATCGGACAGGCTGACCTCGTTGCCGGCCGTATCGGACAAGGTGAAAGCGGGCGCCTGATCACCGACCGTGACGCCGTCTCCGGCGACGGATGGGCCCGTCAGCGCCAGCAGCGCCACACACATCGTGATCGTGATCGAAATCTTCATGTTGGTCTCCTTTGCGGTCGCTATTCTGTCAAATCGACGGCCAGCTCCCAGCCGCGACGGTTGCCTTCTGCATCGATTGCCACTACCAGCCACGCCAGGGACGCGGGCGTCGCGACGGATCCCGCCCTCGATCGGACCACCGCATCGATGCGGGTGAGCCCGCCCCGGGTCTCCACCTTTGCCTCCCCCACCTCGAGCGCCTCCACCGGATCGGGGAACCACTCCACCGACCCCGGTGGATGCCGCCAGCGCAGCCACAGGCTGAGGGTGCCCTCTGCGAGCCCACCGGTCGCCGTGACCGAAAACGGAGGCTTTTGACCGTCATCAGCGGCTCGCGGCAGGTTCTCGCGCCACGCGCGGAAATCGAAATCACGGATCAGCTCCGCCAGCTTCCCTTCGAGTCGGGCTGAACCGAGGACGCACACGCCCTTGCACGCAAGCCAGGAGACCTCTGCTCCGACAGTCGACAACGCGGGGTTGAAGTCCGGCGCCGCGTGCATCCTGGAGGCGACCACCACCGTGCCCTCATAGCCGTAGCCCGGGATGCCCTCGCTCTGGGCGAAACCGATGGGCAGCGGCCACTGCAGATCACCGACCTGGACGCCTTCAGGAAGCTGCCACCTGATGTCGGTGGCCAACCCCGCCCCACCCGGGTTGCGCCAGTAGATGTGCCAACCGGGCTTGATCTCGAAGCGCACGCCGAGGTGAAAGTCGCCTCCCGGAGCGATGTGGTCGGTGTCAGCCACCAGCCGCGCCCGCACGTTGCCGGCGCCGAAATCATTCGCCGCCGTTACGGGGACCCAGGCCGCGGCAATGAGCGACAGGCCCAGAAGCGTTGTCCGGCATCGCGCGTTCATGACATCCAAGAATCAGTTCCCGGGGCCGGTATTCCCCGGTTCGTGGACGAAGAGTATTTTTTGGTTGGGCCAGTCGAGACCAAAGACACTGCCGGTGGGGAGGAACCGATCGACGCCGAGATCCTGGGTGAGCACCCGGATGACGCCGCCATGGACAAAGAGCAAATGGCATCCGGGCTCGAGACCATCGATGAAGTCGCGCACCCGTTCGTGGAACTCATCGTGGGACTCACCGCCCGGAATGGAGAAGCCGCGGAAGCGGTGAAATACCTCATGGTAGTCGGTGTCGGCCTCCTCGTAGGTGCAGCCCTCGATATCGCCGAAGTGACACTCGCGCAGGCGAACGTCGCGACGGGGCTCGCCCCACGCCAGACGCGCGGTCTCGACCGCCCGCTCGAGGTCCGACGACCACACGCCGGTGAAATCCCGACCGTCGAGCACCGCGCGCAGATCGGCGGCCTGGCGACGGCCGA
>JAIVTZ010000398.1:0-4225 GCA_049188105.1 Deltaproteobacteria bacterium
CCCCGACTTCCACGCCCCCGACGGCGTCTCCACGCCGCGTCTGCTCGAAGTCCTCGAGGAGCTGGCGGAGATGGGGACGCTCTTTCTCTCGCTCACCGGCGGGGAGCCGTTGCTGCGACGGGACTGGGACGTCATCGCCCGGCGCGCCCGGGAACTCGGCTTCCAGGTGACGCTCCTGACCAACGGCTCGCTGGTGGACGACCGCGCCGCCGACACCCTCGCCGAGCTGGCGGTCCAGGTCCAGGTCAGCTATCACAGCTCCGACCCCGTCGTGTTCGACCGGGTCACCACGCGAACGGGATCAGCGGCCCGCGTTCTCGAGGGTGTGGAGCGGCTGCGCGATCGCGGCGTCTCGGTGGAGCTGACAGTACCCGTCTCCCGCCTCAACCCGGACGGCGCCGCGGGCGTGCCCCGCCTCGCCGACGCCCTCGGGGTGGAGTGCCGCGTCTACACCACCATCGTCGCCGCCAAGGACGGCGGCCGGGCGCCGTTCGAACTGCGCCTCCCAGCCCGGGAGGCGGTTCTGCTTACGGGCGGTCCGGAAACCGGGTGCCACCTCCCCGACGAGGCGGCGGTGCACCCGGCCGGCGACGGCCCGCTGTGTGCGGCGGGCGTCCGCTACGCCAACATCACCGCTGCCGGAGACCTGCTGGCGTGCAACATCCTCCCCGGCCCGGCCGGTAACATCAACCACGCGTCGTTCCGCGAGATCTGGGAGCGGTCGGCCCGGCTGCGGCGGATCCGGGCCATCAGGAGATCCGACCTCCCGGTCTGCTCGACCTGCTCCAAGCTCCCTTATTGCGGCCGCTGCCACGCCCAGGCGCTGGTCGAAGACGGTGACATCCTGGGGCCCTCCAGCGCCGCCTGCGCCCACGCGGCGGCTCTCGAGAACGCGGCCCGACGGGGGGCGTGAGCGTGCGCTCGCGGGCCCCGCTGTTGCTCTTGCTGCCGGCGGTTGTCGCGGCGTCGTTCCGCGCCCGGCGGCTGTACCGTGGGCTGCCCCTGGATCAGGCGTGCCGAGCGCTGATGGACGTCCGACCTCTGCCGCCCCCTCTCCGCGACCCGGCCGGCTGCCTTCGGCTGGTCAACCGCCTGCTTCGGGTGCTGCCGCCGCGCGGCCTGGGCCCGTGCCTCAAACGATCGCTCCTGCTCCTCGACCTGTGGTCCCGGTGCGGCCTCGCGCCGCGCCTCCACCTGGGGGTGCGCCGTTCCGTGGACCGGCGTGAAGGCCACGCCTGGGTCACCGTCGCCGGCCGGCCCGATCTCTCCGCCGGCGAGCCGGGCTACGCCGAGGCGTTCGTCTGGGAGGGCGCGGGGTCATGACGGGAGTAAAGGTGGCCCTATAGCCATAGTTGACGGTGTTAGCCTCACTCACGCCGCCGGCGACCGAACCAGCCTGTAGAATCTGTCCCGGATTCTGAGTGTCGGGCCCAGAGAATCTTGGGCACTTCAGGTAAGTCCGTGAAGCTCGCAGAAATCGAGGGCCCGAGGAGGATTCTCGGCACTGAATCCAAGTTGGCCGCCCAACCGCTGAACCGACCGTTCAACCGCCCCAGGCTACCGCGTCAGGATCCGGTTGCGAGGGCTTGGTGGAGAGGTTGGTTCTCAGAGGTCAGGAGTTTAGCGCAGGCGTCTTTGAGGCGATATTCGAGATGTCGAAACGGTCGAGGTCGAAGCGGTCCGGTGAGTGGTCGAACGGAAGCGAAGCGCGCGGGGAGCTGGTCGATGGAGCCGATCACGACACGGACGTAGCTTGGCTGTTGAAGGTTGTGGACGAGGGCCGCCTCGGCGGGGAGGTCTTCGAGATCACGGCCGAGGTTCTTGCGGCCTGTTCGACGGCGCATCGCCTGGTTTTGTCGGCTGAAGAAGTGCTCGGCGGGGTTGTTGGTTCTGTTGACAACGAACAGTACTTTTCCGGTGGCGTCACGGATAACGGGATGCCCGAAAAGTTGGCCTTTGACACGATCGAGGACCTTGAGAACTGATCTGAGGGCATCTTCGGAGTCACCGGTAGCTTTGAGGATGCGACGACACAGCACGGCGCGATACTTCGTGAGGTCATCTTCGACTTCGCGAATCTGCTCGTCCTGCAGCTGCGGGAGAGCGGGCTGCGTATCCGTGGTCGGATCGACCAGACGGAAGACTCTTCGGACGTCATCGAAGACTTGCCGTCGTTGTCGAATCTGGGCGCGAAGAACAGTAAGGTCGGTGTCATTGTCGACATCCGAGACGAGCTGCTGGAGGGTCTCGAGCTCCTCCGCGACGGCTTTACTTCGCCGCAGATCGACGAAGGTCCCGAGCTGATCCTGGAGAACTGTCAGCCGATCGAACTGCTCCAGCGCTACCAGGCCAAAGGG
Source organism: Deltaproteobacteria bacterium (assembly GCA_049188105.1). GTDB lineage: Bacteria > Acidobacteriota > Thermoanaerobaculia > Thermoanaerobaculales > Sulfomarinibacteraceae > Sulfomarinibacter. The sequence goes on from JAIVTZ010000398.1 coordinate 2,358, forward strand.
GAAGGGCAGCGACCGTGAGGCCGGGCCCCGGAGAACCCACAGCACAGCAGCCGCAAGCCCCATGTGGCTGGCCGAGGGGCCGTGAGACAGGGTGCGAAGGAGGTCCTTCAGAGTCGAGCCAGCATTCAGGCGCGTCCACCTCGCCTTCAGCCGTCGGTATGGCCGATCCAGCAGTCGGCCGCCGAGGTTCTTGAGGACATGGTAGTGACACAGCAGATCGGGGACACCGGCGTCAGCCAGAGGCGCCACCGCGGCCTTGCATGCCTTGGACTGGTCGCGCACCACCGCGATGGGCAGGCCAAACCACTCGACCGTCTGCTCGACGACCGGCCGAATCTCTTCGGTCCGTTCGCCGTCGATCCTGCCGGCATGCAGCACCCAGTTTCGCCACCCGTCATAGCAAATGAACTGGCCGCCCCGCCCCTGATGTGTCGTCGCGTCAATGTGCAACGGGTAGCCCTGTGACATCTCGCGCCTGAGTGCAGGCACAGCCTCCTGATGCAGGGCCCCGAGATGCGCGAGGAAGCGGTCGGCCAGAACCGAGATCGTGCCGGTCGATAGCCGGATGCCGTAACAGCTCTCAAGCCGGTCCCTGATCTCGACGCGTTGTAGTCGGTCCACCCAGCGACCAAGGCCGACCCGCACCATCACGTCGTAGCCGTAGCGTTGACCCCGTGGAACGATCTCGGCCAGGCGGTTACTTCTCACCACGATCCGGCACGCGCCACAGCTGCGCTGAATCTCTCGAGCCTCGATATCACCGTGCACCAGGGTGACGAGCCTTCGCTTTGACGTCTTGGAGACCCGAAGCGAAGACCCGCACCGCGGACACCGGGTCGTCTCCGACGGGAAGTCCATCACAGCCGAGCTGACGCATCCACGATCCGGCGGCGCCCCCAGCCGGCAAGCTCCGCCAGACCGCGGTACAACGCGATCAGCTCAATAGCCCCTTTTTTTGCGCCAGGTCGTAGCGCTCGTAGACCTCCTGCACTTCGTCCAGGTGTATCGGTGGTGAGTGTCCCTTCAGGCGTCGCACGATCTCGCCCGCCGTGCTCTTCGGATGCCGAATCAGAACCAGAAGAACCGCGACGACCACCCCCAGCGACGCCTCTGAACGCCTCTGCTTCAGCTCCGTCATCTGCTGCCGTCGCTCAAGCTGATCGCAAGCCGATCCTACCGACACATACACGTACGCCGGGCCCACCCGTGCCCGATCAACCTTGCCCCGCTCACGCAGCGTAGTCAGGACCGTCTGGACCGACACTCCAAGAAGCTCCTGCAGCTCCCGCCGCGTCCACCCCGCCTCGCTCTCACGAATCAGGCGCTCGACTGTCGCCGTCAGGCTGCCATCCCGCGAGACTCGAACGTCCTCATGAGACCACAGCCCCCACCGGTCGAATTTCCGCTCCTCGAAAAAGGTGTAGTAGCGGCCGTTGTGGTTGTAGCTCGACCGGTACGGGATCTCCCGTAGCGCACGCCGAGCAGTCGCTTCCGACACACCCCCAAGAACCTCGCGGATCTCGTCGAACGTCAACACCGGGTGCGCCCGAAACGCCGTCAACAAACGAAGTTCGTGTCTCACCTTCATGCCAACGAGTATACCTTAGAGCATATAGAAACAACATACTCTATCAATATGACCCTCGCCACCACCCCCAAAATCCCTTCTCACATGCACCGCAACCGCTTTCCCCATGAAAAGCTGACAGAGTATGCACACTCGGGCGCTTCCAAAAGGCTCCAAAAGCACAACTTAGACGGGCTCAACCGAATCGTGACGCGGTAGCCTGGGGCGGTTGAACGGTCGGTTCAGCGGTTGGGCGGTGAGAGCCAGCTCAGTACCAAGAACGTATCACTACCAAGTACAT
>JAIVTZ010000399.1:0-4219 GCA_049188105.1 Deltaproteobacteria bacterium
ATACCGGTGGAATCCACGTATAGAGACCACGCAGCGCACCCACGACCACCGACACGCTCAGCATCCAGAGGGCGGATCCGGCAGCCACCGCGACCCACCCGTACCACCAACCACGAGATCTGCCTCGCCGGACCACCGCCGTGTGCAGAAGGAGAGCCACCGGAATCAGCCATGCGACCTGGCCGGCGGCATAGACAAAACGCGAGGCCGCCATCAGCCCGGCTACCGCGATCCAAGTCCCGGCGCCGCCCCGTTCGACGGCACGCAATGACAACCAACCAAGCAACACCGCGAAGAGACCCACGAAGGCGAAATGGCCGTAGTCGGATCGCGCAAACCAGATATGCGTGGGCGAGGACATGAGCAACACCGTGGCCACGAACGCGGCCGCCGGCCCACCAAGCTTCCTCACGAAGAGGTAGAAAAGGGGCACGGTGGCCACCGAGGCCAGCACCGGAGTCAGGCGGACGGCGAGCAGCGTGCAACCAAGCACGCGGGTCAGGACCCACAGAACCAGAAGATCGACCATCCCGTTGGAATTCCCGGTAAACCCGCCTTGGGTCAGATACCGAATGAGCCCGCCATCGGACGCGGTCTGCAGAAACACCGAGATCTTCTCAGAAAAGAAGTATTGCGGGTGTTGGTTGAGTCCGTAGAGGGCGAGGACCACCGCCACACCCGTCAGGGCGCCGATCATCAGCGGCTCCCTTCGCCCCTTCGAGGCCTTCGACTCCCGAAACTCTGTCCAGCCGTCCCCTTCACTCAGGGCACCGGCAGCCAGGGCGGCCATCAGGGCGACGACGAAGACCGCCACGCCCCCCGCGAAGAATCTCCCCACCACCAACGCCTCGGCGAGCAGCGCTGCCCCGGTCGCCGCCAGAACCAGCGCGGAAAGACGATGCCGCCGCCACGCTACAGCCGCCAACGCGAAGCAGCATGCGAAAGCGGCCACGCCGCACGCGAGCCAGTGTTGTTGGGCGGTGACCGAGGCCCACCTCCCGACACCAATCACTGCGTCGAAAACGGGCTTCAAGTCCCCAAGGACCCTGAGACCCTCACGGTCCTGCCACACGGCCACAGGCACCAACAACCCCAGTGCCACCACCAGGGCTACTGCGCCGGCAACAGCCAGCCGTCGCGGCACGGAAGGGTCTTCACGCGAATCCACGATCACAATCGTAGCCTGCATATCTCACGACGTCCCGTAGTGAGGGAGGCGAAGCGCGGCCCGCGCCGAAACGAGGAGTGATCATCGTCATCGTGCCACCGCGTTGCAGAACTGAGGAATCAGCTCTCCTCTCTAGTGCACCCCGCCACAATTGGCGGGGTATTCGATCGCCGATTCATCCTTCCTGCCTGTGCTTCGCTTCCTCTACATACGGCAAGTATTTATCGGTCGCGAAGCACAGGCAGGAAGGCGCCTCGACGCCCTCGATACTACCCGCCAATTGTGGTGGGGCACACTAGCGGCTGAATCGAGGACCTTTGCAGCTACAGCGAAGTTCGCAAGGCGGCGCCTGGCGCGGGTACTTCCACATTCGCGGAATAACATGACTGACTTTTTAGGCTGACACGATGTTCGGGAGCCCTCCCGGACTCCGGTGCGGGCCCCTGATCGCGACCTCGACCTCAGCTCCGGAGCTCGTTGATGAGCACGTCGATCACCTCGTCGGCGGTATCGGTCTCGAGCGGGATGCTGCCCGCTCCGCGGTGGCCGCCGCCGCCGAAACGGGCGGCGAGTTCGCCGACGTCGACGGTGCAGCTGCGGTCGAAGATGGAGTGTCCGACCACCGCGATCACGGTCTCGCGCCGCGGCCCCCAGTGGAGACGGAGCGAGACGTTGGCCTGCGGGAAGACGGCGTACACCAGAAACCGGTTTCCGACGGGCATCTCGTCGAGAGGCCGGAAGTCGGTCACGACGACGTTGTCTTCAAGCCGGCTGTAGGTCTCGAGAGCCTCCCTGAACGCCTCCTGCCGGCGGCTCATCTGCCGGCACCGTTGCGCGACCGCGGGGTGGGCGAGCACCTCGTCGATCGGCAGACCCCTGCGAAGCAGGTCAAACAGGGTCAGGAAGTAGTCCCCAAACTCGCCGATCCCGGTTCTGCCATCGATGGTGAAGCCGAGCTCGATGTAATCCCGCGGTGTGATGACGTCCCCAGGTCGGAGATCCGCCGAGTCGAGTCGATCGGTCTCCCGCACCAGCTCCTCGAACTCGGGCATCGCCTCCGCGCCGCCGTAGTACTCGTACACCAGCCCCGCGGCCGACGGTGCGAGCCTGTACAACCCTCTGAATTCGTCGGGCGGCTTCGGATAGGTGGCTGTGTGCTGGTGGTGGTCGAACCACAGCGCGCAGTCGGGGTGGTAGGGCAGGTTGATCAGCACGTCGTCCTCGCGGATGTCCGCCCGGCCATCCGTGATGTCCTGAGGGTGGATCAGCTCGATGTCGTCGACGGTTTCGTTGAGGGAGACGATCACGGAGCCGGTGAGCCCGTCCATGTCGCCTCGAGTCACAATGCGCATCGGAGCCTCCTCCTGTTCTGTTTCCATCGTAACCCGCATTTTGCTCATCAATTGAATCAGGATGCTTTTCTGCGGCCCTGCGGGCCCTGAATTGCTCAGGACAGGAGTTGCAGGGGCGATGCAGCGGCGACCGAATATGAGCGTTCTTGCGCAGCGGTGTACTAAGCTAGCGCCGTGCCTGTCGAAGTCTCCCCCGAAGCCAGATCGACCAGTCAAAGAATCGGCCTCCTGTTGGGTCCCATCCTGTTCTGCGTGACCCTGTTTCTGGATCTCGATCCTTCACGCCCCGAGGTCACCAGCATGGCGGCGGTGGCGGTGCTGATGGCGACCTGGTGGATCACCGATGCCATCCCCCTGTCGGCGACCGCGCTGCTGCCGTTGGTGATGTATCCCGTGCTGGGCATCATGAAGACCCGAGAGTGTGCGCCGATCTACGTCAACAGCACGATCTTTCTCTTCATCGGTGGTTTCATGATTGCCTTGACGATGGAGAAGTGGGGGCTGCACAAGCGAATCGCACTGTGGATCATCCGGCGGATAGGGGGCGGGCCCGAGCGCATCATTCTCGGTTTCATGGTCGCGGCGGCGTTCCTTTCCATGTGGATCTCCAATACCGCCACCGCCATCATGATGGTGCCCATCGCCATGGCGATCATCCTGCAGCTGGAGGAGAGGTTCGGACGGAGCGCGTGCCATGGCTTCACCGTTGCGCTGATGCTCGGAATTGCCTACGCCTGCTCGCTGGGCGGCATGGCGACGCTGGTCGGCACGCCGCCGAATCTGTCGTTTGCGAGGATCTTCGAGATCACGTTCCCGAATGCGGAGCCCATCGCCTTCGGCCAATGGTTGGTGATGGCGTTGCCCATCAGCATTATTCTGCTGACCATCGTGTGGCTGCTACTGACGCGGGTGTTCTTCCACTTCGGGGAGTCTTTCGAGGTCGACGGCGACGTCGTGAAACGCGAGTACGCGGCCCTTGGCAGCATGTCGTACGAAGAGCGGGCAGTGCTCGCAGTGTTTGCTGCCACTGCCTTCGGTTGGGTCTTTCGAAAGGACCTGGTGCTTGGAATCCTGACCATACCGGGATGGTCGCGACTGCTGCCCCACGCGGACCTGATCGATGATGCCACGGTCGCGATCGGCATGGCGATGATCCTGTTTTTCATCCCGGCGCGTAGCCCGAATTCCGCCGGCCGCATGGTGATGGGTGTCGATGTGTTCACCAAGATCCCGTGGCACATCGTGCTTCTGTTCGGAGGCGGTTTTGCCCTCGCTCAAGGCTTCCGGGTCACCGGTCTTTCAGAGCTGATCGGAACCCGGTTCGCGGGCCTCGAAGGAGTGCCGCCTCTTGCCATGATCACGCTGGTCTGCGGCGGTCTCACCTTCCTGACCGAGCTGACCTCCAATACCGCGACCACCGAGATGATCCTGCCGATCCTCGCCTCGGTCGCGGTCGCCATGAAGGTCAACCCGCTGCTGCTGATGATCCCGGCCACACTGTCAGCATCATGCGCCTTCATGATGCCGGTGGCCACTCCTCCAAACGCCATCATCTTCGGCAGCGGCCGCATCAAGATCGCCGAGATGGCCAGGGTGGGTATCGCCATCAACCTGATCGGCGTGTTGGTCATCTCTCTGGTGTTCTACTTCCTCGGGACCGCGGTTCTCGGCATCGACACCACGACCTTTCCGACGTGGG
>JAIVTZ010000400.1:0-4203 GCA_049188105.1 Deltaproteobacteria bacterium
ATGTTTGCCTCCTCTCATGAAACAAGCAGCATTTTCAGATCATTCACAATTCCGGGCCATAGCATCTGACCTGCCCACGAATCAACGCCGCTCCGAGCCGAAATCGGCGACCTTGCCGTCGGCCGTCAGATAGAAGCGGTAAACCCGGCGAACGTCCTCGGTCACGAGCGCGTAGTGGGCAATCCTCGTCACCGTCTCACCGAGCCGTTCCATCGAACTTGATCCCAGGTCGTCGTCTTCGAGCCAGGAAAAGCTCTTCTTCCTCTCGAGGAGCTGGCCGGTTCGCCAGCGGTTGAACGACTCGCGGACGCTGCCCGAGGCAGTCGCCGCGAGGCCGCGTCCCATGTCGGGAGTGGTCCGCCACTCGGCCCACGCTTCCAATACGCCCTCCAGACGTGCCGTCCGCTGGGGGTCCGGATCGACACCCGGTGTGTTGGGATCAGGAAGGCGCAGATCATCATCGACCATGCCCGCGATCTCATGAGCGATCGCTTCAGTCGGCGTGCCTGCCGCGTTGGCGAGGACGACGACCGTCAGCTTGTCCTCGACATAACGAGCGATCGCCGCCCGGAAGCCCTGCCACGAGCCGCCGTGCTCGATCAGCCGGCGCCCGCGTTGTTCATTCAGCGACCAGCCGAAGCCATACGGGAAGGTGATGCCGTCGCCGAGTGACACCGGTGTCCACCATGCGTCGTAGCTGGCCTCGCTCAGGAGCCGCCGCTCGCGCAGGGCGGCATCCCAGGCGACCATGTCCCTCACGGTCACGTAGAGGGAGCCGTCGGCCAGGGTGTTGTCGCTCGGGGGAACCCACTCCTGGTTCCGGAGCTCGCCCTCTTCGGTCCTTTCGTAGCCGTCGGCCCGGTTCTTGACGATGTCCGACTCGCTGATGACGCGCGCTGTCGTCATCCCAGCAGGCTCGAAGATGCGCTGCTTCAGGAACTCGCTCCAGTGCATATCGGTGAGCTTCGAGGTCAGAATCCCGAGGATCATGTAGCCGGTGTTGCAGTAGCTCCATTGGCTGCCGGGCGCGAACTCGAGCGGTAGCTTCCAGGAGATCTCCAGGTGTTCCTCTTCCGTGTAGTCGCGTCGCTCATCGTACTCGTCATCTCCGGCATCCTTGAGGCCGGAGGTGTGGGTCAGGAGGTGCCGGATCGTGATCCGGTGCCACGTCGCCGGGGCGCTCGGGAAGTGCAGGGCGAGGGGATCGTCCAGCTTCAGCTTGCCGTCCTCGGCGAGGAGCAGGATGCCGGCGGCCGTGAACTGCTTGCCGACCGAGGCGGTCTGGAAGATCGTGTCGGGCGTTACCGGAACCTCCAGCTCGATATTCGCGAGGCCGTATCCCTGGACCCTGGCCGGTTTCCCGTCGCGGACGACGGCGATGGCTATGCCGGGGATCTTCTGTTTCTCCATCGTGGCACGAACGAAATCGTCCACCTCGTCGCTGTACCCCGGCGCGGCAACCAGCGCACACCCGAGAATGAGTAAACAGCCACGCAAGATGATGGGAGATCGGTGACGCATGATCCGCTCCTTTCGATGAGGGCTCGAGTCTACCGTGGCCAGTGTTTCAGGGTGCCAGATTTGGTGTCCAGCCGACCGCGGCCGGCGGGTTCTTCTCACAACGCTGCACGGCGACCCTCGGGCCGAATCAACCCCAGAGGTCGGGGCACGGTGGCGACACCACGCCGTTTGAATATTTCATTCCGTGGGGCCGATCGTGCTCGAAGAGGAGCGGGCCGTCCAGATCGTGAAAATCGCACGCCAGACCGATCACGAATGCCGGCGCCATGGCGAGCGAGGTTCCGCACATGCAGCCCACCATCAACCCGAGGTCGCGTTTTCTCGCTTCGCGTGCGATCTCGAGCCCGTGGGTCAGGCCGCCGCTCTTGTCGAGCTTGATATTGATCATCTGGTAACGCCCGGCGACCTCACCGACCTCGCCCCCGTGGACGCAGCTCTCGTCCGCACACAGCGGCAGGGGCGCCTGGTACCCCTCGAGCTCTCCATCCGCGCCGCGGGGCAGAGGCTGCTCGATCATGGTCACACCGAGGCCGTGCAGCCGGGGGGCAACCTCCACCAACTGTTGGAAGCTCCAACCCTGGTTGGCATCGATGACGATGGTTGCATCAGGCCGCACCGCGCGAATCGCCTCGATCTTCTCCACCGGGCGGTCGGCGTCCAGCTTGACCTTGAGGATCGGGTGCTCGGCGGCTGCTGCTGCCTTGCGCGCCATCTTGGCCGGCTCCTCTTCGAGCCCGATCGTGAAGACGGTGACGATCCTCTTGAGTTCGAGTCCCGCCAGCTCCCACACCCGCTTGCCGGCCCTTTTCGCCTCCAGGTCCCAGAGCGCGGAATCGATGGCGCAGCGCGCGCCTCCCGGCGGCAGGAGATCGAGGAGATCCATGCGGTCGGCCCCGCCCTCCACATCTGCGGCCACCTGCTTCACCTGCTCGACCATGGACGCCGTGGTCTCGTCGAAGTAGTAGATCCCCTCGGCCTCGCCCCTGCCCACGAGATCTCCATCCTGCAGCTCGACGACAATCGCCGGCTCCGAGTACGAGACATAACCCGAGATCCCAAAAGGTTCCCTGAAAGTCCAATCCTCCTGGTGAACGCTCAGCCTGGTGGACATGGTCAGGCCCCCTTCTGGAGTCGGTCGACGATCCGGCCCACCCCGTCGGCCATAGGATCCACGCAGGGCATCTCCATCCGGTCTTCCAACTCACGGAGATAGGCCTCGGCCTCGACGCGATCAAGACTCGAGGTGTTGACGCTGATCCCGACCATCCGAATGGCCGGGTTGGTGAGCCGGCCTGCGGACAGATAGTGGTCGATGATGGTGGGCATCTCGGGCAGGTCGTACCCGTCCCAGCCGTCGATCCCGGTTCGTGCGGCGTCGTGGCAGAGGACCAGGGCGTCCGGCTGTGAACCGTGCATCAGACCGACGGTGACGCCTGCGTAACCCGGATGCACGATGGAACCCTGTCCTTCGATCACGTCCCAGTGGTCCGCTTCGTTGGCCGGCGAAAGCATCTCGGCCGCACCGGAGATGAAATCGGCAACCACCGCGTCGATGGGCACGCCCTCACCGGCAATCATGATGCCCGTCTGCCCGGTCGCGCGGAAGGTCGCCTTCATGTCGCGCGCGCGCATCTCCTTCTCGATGGCCAGGGCGGTGTACTTCTTTCCCACCGCACAGTCGGTACCGACGGTGAGCAGCCTTCGGCCCGGCCGCTTGACGCCCATTCCAACCGGAATGTGTGGCGGAGGCTTGCGCACATCCACCAACCGCACCCCGGCCTCGGTTGCGGCTTCGCTGAGGCCCGGCAGTTGGTCGAGCCGGGTGTGCATGCCGGCCACGATGTGGAGCCCCGAACCAGCGGCCTCGACCAGCGATTCGACCCAGGTTTCGGGGAAGCCCCCTCCCACCGTGGCCACCCCGACGATCAGGCTCCTGGCCCCCGCCGCCACGGCATCCTTCGGCGTCATATCGGGCAGACCCAGATCCACTGCGGTTCCGAACCGGAGCTGTGCCAAACAGAGCTCCGGCCGCCAATGGGCGATGCCGAAAGCCGTCTTGGCATCGAGCTCATAGTCCATATCGCCGATGAAGAGCAGATAGGGCGGCTCGATTTCGATGGTCGTGAGCGTGGTCATGCGGTATCCCCGTGTCCCTCCTGATCGGCCGGGTCAAACAGATGGCACCAGCCTCGGCCTTCAACAAAAGCTCCCGCCCCCTGTAGGTGAACACCTCACGCCTTGCGAAGCGCGCGTCCCGGTCGGGCGCCGGTGTGGGCACCGCCCGATACCACGGCCGTTCCGTTGACGAACACGTGCTCGATGCCTTTGGACGTCCGATGGGGATCGGCGAAGGTGGCCGCATCGCGAACCGCAGCTGCGTCGAAAACGACGAGGTCGGCCTTCTTGCCCCGCGCGATCCTGCCGCGATCCGCCAACCCGACCTGGTCGGCCGGCATGCTGGTCATCTTTCTGACCGCAGTGGCGAGATCCATGAGCCCCCGCTCGCGGACAAAGTGTCCGAGAACGCGCGCGTAGGTCCCGTAGTGGCGCGGGTGGGGGCGCGCCCGGCCCGCCGGGCCCTCGGGCGCGATGGAGCCCCCGTCGGACCCGATCATGACGAGGGGATGTGACAGAACCATATCCACATTCTCCTGGCTCATCGCGTGTCCGACGATGCTCACC
>JAIVTZ010000401.1:0-4200 GCA_049188105.1 Deltaproteobacteria bacterium
GCCACGTCGGGCCGGGCCCGCCGCGACTTTCCGAGAGGTAGGAGTGATAGATGGCATTCGAGGCTGATTGTGGTGTGTCGACGGTGCTGGAAGAGAATCGCGTGACGAGCACAGCCGGGTTCCTCGTGCCGGGAGAATGGCGGACTACCGACCACCAGCGGCCCACCGACTCAACGCTCCGGATGGAGGGTCCTAGTCGGGAAAGGGCTGAGTGGGAACTCAAAACTCAAAACTAAGAACTCAAAACTCTTCCGGGGGGTGGGCGGGAAATCCGAATTCCGAATTCCGAATTCCGAATTCAATCCGCGCTAGCTACGGCTGGCTGGAGGCCTTGCGCGTATCTCGCCGGTGACGGTTTCGTCGGGTCCGGCTTCGACTCCGCCCATGAGCACGGAGTTTTTGACCCGGGCTCCCCTTCGTATGACCGCACCCTCGGCGAGGATTGACGCCTCGATCACGGCGCCTTCCTCGACGGTAACGTTGCGACCCACGAAGCTTGCGGCCAATGAGGCCGAGGTGTCGACGGATGCGGTGGGGTGGACGACGGTAGCTCCCGCCAGCCGCAGGTTCATGAGGGCGAGGTAGTCCTCGGGCGTTCCCACCTCCCGCCAGTGACCGGCGACCAAGACGCCGCCGAGCCGGTGAGCCTCCCGCGCCGGTTTCCAGAGAATCTCGGGAATGTCTCCGGGCGCCGTGGGCAGGCTTTCGATGGCTGCCCGGGAAATCGCCATCACGCCCGGGTAGAGAAAGGGAGCTTCCGAGGTGTCGGGGCGGCCGGGAGCGTGAATGCCCGCGACCCGGCCGTCGGCGTCGAGAACGACCCGCGACCATCGCCCGGGGTCGAGATGAGGGAGGAGGGCGAGGGTCACCGAATCCTCCCCGCCGAGGTGACGCTTCACCAGAGCGTCGAGATCGAGACCGACAGCGCTGTCCCCGTTCAGAACGAGCACCGGGCCGTCCTGTCCAAGCAAGCCGCGCTCGCGAGCCAGCGCGAGACCGCCGGCGGTTCCCATCAACTCGGCCTCCGGAGAAAGCACGATCTCGACGCCGTCGATGACGACCTCGGCCGCCGCCTCGGCCATTTTCTCGGCTAGATGCCAGGTGTTGACCACGATGCGATCCACCCCGACCCGCGCGGCGAGACGCAGGGACGAGGCGATCACCGGTCCATCCGGCAAAGCCAGAGCGGGCTTGGGGACAACCGACGACAGGGGTTGCATCCTCTCGCCGCGGCCGGCGGCAAGAACCATCGCAACCCTAAATGACCGCCGGATCATGTTGGGAACACCATGTCGACCGGGAGGTTTTTTTCCGGATGGCGCGACCGGTGCTCGCGCCACAGGCTGACGTACGAACCCCTCACGGCGGTTGACGGGTCGAGCCCCAACGATCGAGCCACGGTCTGCAATCGCTCCTGTGGCCCCTCGACCTCAACGAAGTCGCCCATGGGAGTGTGGTCGAGGACCACCGAAATCTCATCGACCAGCCACATCTCGCGGTCCTTCTCATACCGTACGACAACACGCAGGCCGAGGTGATTCAGTATTTCCAGCATCCTGTCCGTGTCCTCGATGTCGATCTCGTGCTCGGGTCGCTCCTTGATCGGGCCGCGAAAGACGGCAGGTCCCTTGAAGGTCAGGATATGGCGAAGGCCATAGCGCCGGAGTCGGAGGACGCTCCCGGCATCCTGCAAGCGTCCGTCGTCGGTGTCCAGCAGCAGATTGATCTCCCGGGCCCGGGGATGCTCGGTTTTCGCATTTGCCCGAGCCAGGGCATCCCGAACCGAATCGAGATCCACCACCGGGATCTTGATCTCTGCTTCAACGCTAGCCCGCATTTCTCACCAGGTTTCTGTTGCGGGTTCGGGGACCCAACGCGCACCTGTCGGGTGAGGTCATCGGAAGAGCTTACCCATTCCGCGGGGTCCAACCAAATCCTTTCTCCCACGAGGTCGAGAACTCTCCGTGCGGTGGAGATCGGGGAAGCGCCCGGCGGACCGTGTACGATGACCCCATGCGGCATGTTGTGTGGGGTACTGCGGGTCACATCGATCACGGCAAGACGAGTCTGATCAAGGCGCTCACGGGCACCGACTGCGATCGCCTGCCCGAGGAGCGCGAACGCGGTATCACCATCGATCTCGGCTTTGCCCAGCTCTCAGACGACGATCTCCAACTGCACTTTGTTGACGTGCCGGGGCATGAGCGTCTGGTCCACACGATGATTGCCGGAGCGTCGGGCATCGACCTCGCCCTCCTCGTGGTCGCAGCGGATGAGGGCGTCATGCCGCAAACCCGCGAGCATCTCGAGGTGATTCGGTTGATGGGAGTGCCCGGGGGCGCGGTCGCGCTGACCAAGGCGGATCTTGTCGACGACGAGCTTGCTGAGCTCGTTGCCGAGGAGGTTCGCGATTTTCTAGCGCCGACCACTTTTTCCGAGGTGCCGGTGGTGCCGGTGTCGGCGAAGACTGGATCGGGAATCGCCGAGCTAAAAAACGCGCTGGTCGCGCAAGCTCGGACGGTGCGCCCGCGCCAGATCGAGGGACGCCCGTTCCGGGAGCCGATCGATCGTGTATTCAGCCTCACCGGTGCAGGCACCGTCATTACCGGGACCTCTCAGTGGGGTTCGCTCGAGGTCGGCTCGGAGGTCACGATCTACCCCCACGGCGCCGGTGCGCGGGTGCGCCGCCTGCACGTGCACGGCACCGAACGGCAGAGGGTCGAGGCCGGAGAACGGGTGGCGATCAACCTGGTCGGGTTGGCGCGCGAGGCACTCGCGCGCGGCGACCAGGTTCTTACCCCGGGCCCGTGGAGCCCCACGAAGCTGGTGACGGTTCATCTCGAGCTCCTGGCGTCTGCTCCGGGTCCGCTAGATGAGGGAGACGAGGTCGAGGTCCACGCGTTGGCGGCGCGGGTTCCGGCCCGCATCGACCGCCTCGCGGTACGGCCGTTGAGTCCCGGCGGGCGCGCCGCCGCTCAGATCTCTCTTCGTGAGCCGATGCTCCTTTTCCCTGGCGATCGCCTCGTGTTGCGGCGGCCGTCGCCGGTCAACACATTCGCCGGCGGCAAGGTGCTCGACGCCCGATTGCGGCGTTGGCGTCGACGTGACAGTGCGGAGCTCGACCGGCTTCCGGATGTCCAACGAAGCGTCTGGCCGCAGATGCTGGCGAGCTGGATAGAACGCGAGGGGCTCGCCGGGCTGTCTCTGCCCGCGATTTCCGGGCGATTGGGCGTCTTTGAGGGTGCGGTGGAAGCGCCCATCGGTCGTCTTCTCGAGGACAGAACCGTCAAAGCTCTGGCGACTCAGCCCCCGACCTTTGTGATCTCTTCCGCCCTCGACGACCTGGCCCGAGATGCAGCCGGGGAATTGCAGCGGCGACTCGCGGGCGAAGAGGTGTCGGCGGGGATTCCGGCTCGGGATTTTGCCGGGAAGTTGCTGCCGCGGTCGGCCCTGCGGCTTGCGGATGTCTATCTCGAGGAGCTCCGTGGCCGCGGGGTTCTCGATCTCTCTGAGGGTCGGGTCGTACCACCGGGGTCCGACGACCACATGACGAGGGCCGGGAGGGAGCTCACCCGAAAGGTCGAGGCTCTCTACCAGGAGGATGGATTCGCCGCTTCATCACCCGTGGACGCTGCCCGTCGGCTGCAGGTGAAACCCGCAGCTGTCGAGGGCGTTTGCAAGTACCTCGTGCAACGCCGCCGTCTCGTCCGGCTCGAAGGAAAGTACCTGATTCACCGCGCCGTGCTCGACGAGATGGCGAAGCGGGTTTACGACTGGGAGGTTGACGATTTCGGGGTCGGCGATTTCAAGGAGAGATTCGGCCTCACCCGAAAGCTCGGAATTCCCGCCCTCGAGTGGCTCGACTCCGAACGGGTGACGGTCCGCCATGGGAACAGGCGCAAGATCATCCGGCGCAAGGGCTGAGGTCTCGTCGGTGCCGAGCCGCAAACGGAGTTGAGAATTGAGAGTTAAGAGTTGAGAGTTATTCGCCTCATACCCAGCGGGCAGGCGGGAGGGTGGATGGGAACTCTAAACTCTGAATTCTCAACTCTTTGATGCGCGCACTTCGACTGATTGATGTCTGGTGATCCGGGTTAGCCCGCTTTATCTCACCGGGTGTCGTAGCGAGGACGGCGAAGCGCAAGTATCCGCTGGGATTGTCGCGAATCGGGCGACGCAGTCGTAGTTGCGCTACGTCGA
>JAIVTZ010000402.1:0-4197 GCA_049188105.1 Deltaproteobacteria bacterium
CTCATTCGACCCGGCACCACCGTGCCTAGTGGCTCGAGCGGGGCCGCTCGAAGACCTCGTGCGCGTTGAACGAGGAGCGCACGAAGACGCCTGAATAGACCGTGGGAAAACCCATGTCCCGAGCGAGGCGTCCGAGCTTCTCGAAGCCCGCAGCCTGGGTCGCCACCCCGATGTTGTGGTAGTCGTCGTCCGTGAAGAGCGGAAACTCATCGACGTGTCCGTGACAGTTGTTGCAGCGCGCCTTTCCGTTGTAGAGCTCCCAGCCGCGCCTGGCCGACTCGGAGATGGCATCCTGGTCGCCCGCGGTGAAGCGGTCGATCGGTGCTCTCAGGCTGATGATGGTGCGTTCGAAGCTCGCGATGGCCTGGCCGATTTGCTCGGCGGTGACCTCGTCGCTCCCGAAGGCAGCAGCGAAGAGCGCGGGGTACCCGGGGAGCCCCGCGACCAACTCGACGAGCGCCGGGTGATCGGGAATGCCCATCTCGATCGGGTTGATGAAGGGCCCGAGCGCCTGCTCTTCGAGCGTGGCGGCGCGGCCGTCCCAGAACTGGCTGGCGCTGAACGCCGCGTTGATCACCGTCGGCGAGTTTCGGTTGCCGGTGAAGCCGCCGACACCGGTCGAAACCGCGCCCGGATCGGCGAAGCCGGCGTCCGGCGCGTGGCAGCTGGCGCAGCTCACCGTGCCGTCAACCGACAGGCGCGGGTCGTAGTAGAGCTGCCATCCCAGCGCTACCTTCTCGGGCGTCATCGGATTGTCCTTGGGGATCGGAACCTCCGGCAGCGGGCCCAACGCCCCGAGCTGGGCAAAGACCTGCTCGTCGCTGTCACCCTCGAGGTCGATGTACCCGCCACGGCAGGTCACGATGCAGAGACCGCAGCCCTCGCACATTGCCGGGTTCGACCACGCTACCTCTCTGAGGAGGACACCCTCGGAGTCGAGGATCTCCCGCCTTTCGATCGCCTGGTAGGGGCAAACCTGAAGACACTCGAAGCAGCCCGCGCAGAGGACATCGTTGACGTGGGCGGTGGAGGGATCGCGCAGCAGAAACTCCTGCGACAACAGCTCCATGCTCTTCGACGCCGCCGCCGAGGCCTGCGACACTGTGTCCGGGATGTCCTTGGGCGCCTGCGCGGTGCCGGCGAGGAAAATCCCGGCGGTCAGCGTCTCGACCGGCCGCAGCTTGGGGTGAGCCTCCTTGAAGAAGCCGTGGGCATCGGCGGCGATGCGCAATCGGCCCGCGATCTCACCGCGATCGGCCGGTTCCATGGCGGCGGCCAACACCACCATGTCGGCATCGATCTCCACCGGTCGCCCGGACAGGGTGTCGACGCCCAGCACCTTGAGCTTCCCGTCGTTTTCGATCACCTGGGAGACCCGGCCGCGGATGTAGATCACCCGCTCCTCCTCCATCACGCGGTGGACGAACTCCTCGTAGCCCTTGCCGCCGGCGCGGATGTCCATGTAGAAGACGAAGGCTCGAGAGTCCGGGACCTTGTGCTTGAGGAGCAGCGCGTGTTTGGCGGTGTACATACAACAGATCCGCGAGCAGTAGGGAACACCGTGCTCCGGGTCCCGCGAGCCGACGCACTGAATGAACACCACGTCCTTGGGCACCTGCCCATCGGACGGTCGCCTGATCTCGCCGCCGGTCGGCCCCGAGGCCGACAGCATGCGCTCGAACTCGAGACCGTCCATGACATCGAGGGAGCGCTGGTAGCCGAACTCCTCGGCCGGCTGGCCGAGCCTGAGATCGAAACCGGTGGCGACCACGATCGTCCCGACCTCTCGTTTGACGATCTCGGGCTGCATGTCGAAATCGATCGCATTCGGCAGGCAGGCCTCCTCGCACCTGACGCAGGCGAGGACCCTGAAACCGGTGGGTGAGTCGAGCTTGGAGTTCAGACAACGGTCGGCGTCGAGGGTGAAGACGGAGGGTACGGCCTGTGGGAACGGGATGTAGATTGCCTTGCGGCTCGACAGCGCCATGTCGAACTCGTTGCCGCCCGGCTCCGGACACACCTCGACGCAATCTCCGCACGCGGTGCAGTCCTCGGCCACCACGAAGCTGGGTTTCTTGCATATCCGAACCGTGAAGTTGCCGACATAGCCCGACACCTCCTCCACCTCGGAGTAGGTCATGAGCTCGATGTTGGGGTGCCTCAAGACCTGCACCATGAGCGGCGTCAGGATGCACTGCGAGCAGTCAAGGGTCGGAAAGGTCTCCGACAGACGTGACATGTTGCCGCCGATCGACGGTTGGCGTTCGACCAGCACCACCGAGTGACCTGCATTGGCCATGTCGAGGGCGGCGCGGATCCCGGCGACCCCGGCGCCGATGACCAGGGCACGATGGGTGACCGGTACCTCGACCGGATCGAGCGGCCGCGCCCGTTTGATCCGCTCGACCGCGGCGATGATGGTCTGGCATGCCTTGGCGCTGGCCTGCTCCGAATCTCCGTGGACCCACGAGCAGTGCTCGCGGATATTGGCCATCTCGCACAAATAGGGATTCAGCCCGGCCTCGGCGGCGGCTGCGCGAAAGGTCGGCTCGTGCAGCTGCGGAGAGCACGCGGCCACCACCACGCGGTCGAGGTCGTGCTCTTCGATGGCGTCGATCACCATCTGTTGGCCCGGCGCCGAACACAGGTAGGGGTAGTCGGCTGTCACGACAGCCCCGGGGATGTCGCGGGAAAACTCGACCACCTGCTGTATCTTGACGTTGCGGGCGATGTTCTCTCCGCAATGGCAGACGAACACACCGACACGACTCACGCGCGTCCTCCTTTGGACCTCATCAACATTCCGCCGCCACTTCCTCGTATCGCTGAAGCGCGACCGGTTTGAATCGTTGCCTTTCGAATCCCAGCTTTTCGTACGGCACGCCCTGGGCGAACGCCAGAAGCTGGAAGTAGTAAATCGGCGGGGTGTGGAAGTCTTCGTCGAAGAGTTTGGCGATCTTCATCTGCCCGTGGTCGAACTGACCGAAGCACGTCGGACAGATCATGCCCAGGACATCGGCCTTCTCCTCGTGCACGGTGGCGAGCAGATCGTGCATCATCTGATTGGGGATTTCCTCGCTATCGCAGGCCTTGCCGCAGCACAGGTGCCAATTCTCGTGCCGGACCGGCGTCGCACCCAGTGCCTCGATCAAGCGCTCCAATACCTGCGGGTCGTCGGGGTTGTCCACCTGCATGATTCGCGACGGCTTGAGCAGGTGGCAGCCGTAGTGGATCGCCACCTTGAGCCCCTCGAGCGGCCGTTTGACCGACTCCCGCACCGCGTCGTACCCCACCTCGTCACGAACCAGGGTGGCGATGTGGCGCACCCGGCTGGTACCGCGATACTCCCGGTCGATACGCGCGAGACGTTGGTTGACCTGGCCCCGCAGCTCCTCGTCCTGGAGCAGATGGTAGGTCTCGGACAGCGTGGCCGTGCAGCCCGAGCAGTTGGTGAAGATGTCGAGACCGAGGTCCTCGGCGAGGGTCAGGTTGCGCGCGGCCACGGTCAGCCACGCCACCTTGTCCTTGGACTTGAAATAGATCGGGTCGGGGCAGCACGACGCACCCTCGAGATCGACGATCTCTATCTCCAACTTGGCCAAGGTCGACCGGATCGCGAACTCCATCGCCGGGTGGCGAGCCGGAATCAAACAACCGGGGAAAAAGGCGTATCGCTTCACGACTCACCCCCGCTCTCGACTTCGGGTTCGAGCAGGGTGCGGATTTCATCCATCGGTACCGCACTCAGAGGCAGCAAACCGAACTTGGCTCGCTGTTTGTCGATGGCGGGGTTGTCGGGCACCGTACGGCCACACGTCATAAAGGTCTGAATCACCTTGTCGGCGGCCGGGGGCGCGAGACCGCGGTCGGCGAGCATGTTTTTGAGCGAGATGATGACCTCGACCGGCTTCACCTCCTGCGGACAGCGTTCGTGGCAGCCGTAGCAGTTGGTGCACTGCCACAGCACGTTGCGCTCGCCGAGGAGCTCGTCCTCGAGGCCGTACAGCACCTTGAGCATGATCTCGCGCGGGTTGAAGGCCGGAGAGTAACGGGTCGCCGGGCAATCGCCAACGCAGGCGCCGCACTGATAGCAGAAGTTCGCGAGGTTGCCCTCCACCTTCTGCGCAAGCTCACGCTTGAAGGCAAAATCGACTCGAACGATGTCGCTGTCGTCAGATCGTGAGGCCACGCCGCCCC
>JAIVTZ010000403.1:0-4197 GCA_049188105.1 Deltaproteobacteria bacterium
GTTCAGGTCGGCTATGGACGCGTCGGCACCCACTTCTGGGCCTTCGAGACTCAGGGAGTCGTCCCGGACATCGTCACCCTCGGCAAGCCGATCGGTAACGGCCACCCGATGGCCGCGGTCATCACCACCACCGAGATCGCGGCCTCCTTCGACACCGGGATGGAGTACTTCAACACCTTCGGCGGCAACCCGGTGTCGTGCGCGATCGGTCTCGCGGTGCTCGACGTGATCGAGCAGGAAGGTCTTCAGCGGCACGCCCTCGAGGTCGGCACCCGGATGCTCGAGGGGTTGCGCGAGCTGAAGACCCGTCACCCACTCATTGGTGACGTACGCGGCTTGGGCCTGTTCATCGGCGTCGAGCTGGTGCGCGACCGGGAGACCTTGGAGCCGGCCGACACCGAGGCTTCACGGGTCGTCGACGAGATGAGGGCGCGCGGCTTCCTGCTCTCCACCGACGGACCGCTCCACAACGTGCTCAAGATCAAACCGCCGATGGTGATCCAGAACCCCGACGTCGACGAAACCCTGGCGGCCCTCGACCAGGTGTTCGCGGCTTTCACAGAGGCCTGAACCGCGGAGGCGCGACGGATGTGCTCGAATCCGGTTGCGGCTGACGCCCAGCGACGGTCTGTCGCCCCTCTGGGGCTTTTTGTCTTCTGATCGCCCTTTACCTGGGGCTCACGCCCCAGGCTAAATATCTGCCGCCCCTGCGGGGCTCGCGCGGTAATTCTCCCACCTGCCTGGGCGAGATTCATCCCATCCCGACAAGCAAGGGAATTGCGCGCGGCATCGGTATGGGCGGCATATGTGTCGCCCGCCCGGATGCTGGGTACCCAGCGCCGGAGGCGCGAAAGATCCATAGCCTGGGGCGTGAGCCCCAGGAATCGGAGACCCCAAATTTGATGAGCCGCGGAGCGGCGACAGATTTACTCGAAGCCGGATCTCGGCCGTACGAACTCCATGCTTGACGTTCAACCGGAGAGGTCCACACCCAGCCCCGGCTTGTCGAGCAACCTCAGGCGGCCCTCCTCGACGACGAACCCGCCCTTGGCGGGATCGCGCGCAAGATCGAATGAACCGTCGAGGTCGAGGTATCGGGTGTTGGGGCAGGCGTAGGCGGCGTGGAGAGCCGCGGCAATGCTCACCACACTCTCATCGTTGCAACCCCACATGAGGTCGATCCCGGCGGACTGAGCAATATCAGCGATCGCGAGCGCCGGCCGGATCCCGCCGCACTTCATGAGCTTGATGTTGAAGATGCCGCAGGCGGGGGGATCATCCGCCAGGATCCGGGCGTCCTCCTCGCCGTGCAGGCTCTCGTCGGCAGCGACTATCCGTCGTACCGATGACGGCAACGAGCGCAGCTCGGAAATCGACGTCGCGGGAAGAGGCTGCTCGATCAGCTCGAGGTCAAGATCACCCGCCAGAATACCGAGACTACGGGCCTCCTCGAGGGTACAGCCCTGATTGGCGTCGATGCGGACCGTGACGTCGGGCCCCACACGCTCACGCAGCGTGCTGAGCCGCTCCACGTCCTCCTCGAAGGAATGTCCTGTCTTCACCTTCAGGCAACGAAAACCGTGGCCGAGGTGCTCCTCGGCCTCGGCGATCGTCTCTTCGACCGAGGAGATCCCTATGGTCACCGATGTGGGGAGCGCGTCATGGCAGCGTCCAAAGAGATCGACGAGCGGCACACCCTCGATGCGGGCGAAGAGATCGTAGAGGGCGATGTCCACCGCCGCGCGGGCCGCGGGGGTACTCCGATGCGACTGCTCGAGCTCCCGGGACAGCTCGTCGAGGTGCCGGGGATCACGTCCGCCAAGCCAGCCCAGCCGCCTCATGCTCAGCGCCGTCTGGCAGGCCTCGGGGGACTCCCCCGTCACATCCTCTGCGGGCGCGGCAGAGCCGATGCCCCCGACATCTTGATCCGTCGTAATGCGCACAAAGAAGAGATCGACCGCGTCGATCCGCATCGTGGCGATCTCGTACGGCCGCAGCAGGGGAACCCGCTCCCGCCAAGAGGTGATCCCGCAAATTTTCATGGTGCCTCCCTCGGATCGATGTGGCCCCTGATGATCTCTACCAGCTCTCCGAGATCGTCGTGCAGGGGAAGCACCACCGGGATCCCCAGCTCCTCGGCCAGGCGTGATCGATGGCTCTCCGCATCCCCAGGGGCCATCCCCTCTTCATTGAGAGTGACCGCCCACACCTCGGCGCCGAGGAGGCGGATGAGGGCGATCTCCTCCTCGATCGGCGGGATCGTGCAGCCAAGTCCGTCG
Source organism: Deltaproteobacteria bacterium (assembly GCA_049188105.1). Classification (GTDB taxonomy): domain Bacteria; phylum Acidobacteriota; class Thermoanaerobaculia; order Thermoanaerobaculales; family Sulfomarinibacteraceae; genus Sulfomarinibacter. The sequence goes on from JAIVTZ010000403.1 coordinate 2,280, forward strand.
AGCTCGTCGAAGAAATGCCGCGCCGGGGCGTGCTGCAAGATGACGCCCTTGGCACCGCCCGCCAGGATGAGCTCGGAACCACAGGGGCCGGAGGGGTTGCGCAACGACGACTGACCTTCGATGAGAATGACATCGGGGTCGGATTCCCGCTGACAGGCAAGGATTGCTCCCTCGAGCTCGCCGCACACGAAGTCGTTCGGCGTCGCATCGAGGATGAAGCCGTAACGATGGCCCTCCAACCAGCCGGTCTGGCCGGTGTAGATCATCTCGGCGTGAAGGCCGGCATTTCGGCACGCCTGGACGACCTTGCTGCAGGTGGTTCTCTTGCCGATGGCGCAGTCGGTGCCGAGCACCGCGATCCGGGGCGTTGCGAGGCTCAGCACCTCGCCCGACCAGAATCTGAGCTCCGCCGTCGGTCGGGGTCTGCGAATGTCGATGATGGACGCCCCGCAACTCCGAGTGATGCTCGCGAGCTCCGGATCGTCCGCCAGGAGCTGATGGAGGCCGTTGACCAGCGACATCCCGGCACGTGCAGCATCCACGAGGTCTGTCCGGAGCTCGGGGGGCAGCACGCCTCCACTGGTTGCAACGCCGATGATGCAGAAGTCGGGTGTCGTCTCGATCGCCTCGAGCATGGCCTTCACCGATGCGAAGACCGGAATGTCGCGCTGCCGGCCGTCCAGCAGCTCTCCGGCATCCTCGCCGGCACAGGTGTGGTCGATGACCCCCACAACACGGTACCTGCAGGGGCCCCGCACGAGACCGTGGGCCGTCTTCGCAAACGGGGTCCGAAACACCCCGTTGGCGAGGATCACGGCGGTTTCCGGCATCCGAGCCTCCTCAATGATCTTGATACTAGCTCTCTTTTCGCATTTTCCTTGTCGTTTGTACTATGATATGCGTCAGCACCACGATGTGGGTGAAAGTACCATGACGTGATTTGTACCATGATTTTTCCGGGTACAGCGACCTCACCGAGTCGGAGGTCCGTGAGTTGCTCATGATCAACCTGGCCCCTTCCGAGGCGGGCGGCTCGTTCCTGGAGCTGCCATCGCGAGCGGACGGGATCGGGTTGCACCCCACAAAACAACCGAAAAACAGTTGCCGACCTGACCTCGGGCGTTTTCGGTGCGCCCAGGGAATCGGCACAGAACCCGCGAGACAGGGAGGCAGGCTGCCGCCGTCGGCGTTCAGCTCCTGGATTTTTCTCGGAAAAGGAGGGAAGGGTATGAACAGACGCACAGTCATGGTCGTGTCGATTGTCGGGGTGATGCTGCTCTTCAGCCTTTCAGCCTCGGCGCAGACCAGGACCGGCCGCATCCTGGGTCAGGTCAACGACGAGAACGGCCAGCCGATGCCGGGCGTCACCGTGACCGTCGCGAGCGACGTCCTCATGGGTGGCACCCGAACAGCAATCAGCGGCGACACCGGAGCCTACCGCTTCGCCGCGCTCCCGCCCGGGACCTACACCGTTACGGCGAACCTGGCCGGCTACCAGGTCCTGACCATGGAGGCGGTCGGTGTCAGCTTGGGCGGCACCGCCGCTTCGGGCGGGTCCGCGCCGCCGCCTCGGCAGGACACGATCGAGAGGGCGAGCGAGAGCAGACAAATCGGGAACGTCATGCGAAGGGAGCGAAGGGGAAGGACGAGTCGGAGGTCTTTACGTATTCGACCGAGACCGGAGAAATCGTGTGGGACTATAACGCCGACCGAGAGTTCGAGAGCACGAACGGGGTGGATACCAAGGGAGGCGCATTCGACGGGCCGGGGCCAACGATTGTCGACGGCATGCTGTACGTCAACTCGGGCTACGGCTTTTGGGGCGCGCTGCCGGGCAATGCCCTGCTCGCGTTCGAGATTGACGGTCAACCGTCGTTTGGCACACAGTGACGCCTCACGCCGGCCCCGTGCAGGAGGC
>JAIVTZ010000404.1:0-4193 GCA_049188105.1 Deltaproteobacteria bacterium
CCTGAACCCTGAACCCTGACCCCTGAACCCCGAACCCTGAACCCTGCGCCCTGAACCCCGTGCTGTACCCTGAACCCTGTACCCTGTGCCCTGAACCCCGTAACGGGTGGTTAATTGACATAGCCGAGGGCTTTGAGCTGCTGCTCGCGCACTCGGCGCTCCTGCTCCGTGATCTGATTCACGGGCCGCAGACGCGGCGGACTCAGCGACTTCGACGTGACGATCGGGTTGGCCCACACCGCGAGCTCGAGCAGGTCGCCGCCCTCGACGTCGGTGGCGATACACATCTGAACATGCTCGTAGCCATAGGCGCCGAGCGGAACCCTGCGCCGCATCCACAGCTCCCCGGACTCCGAGTCGATGGTCTCGTCCACTAACACCTCGGACGCGCCATCGCCGGCAATCGTCATCGTGAATCGCGCCCGCACGCTGCGATCTCCCAGCCTTTCCCCGTCGATCCCGAAGTTGGCCGTCACCGAGGCCCGCGGCGGGATCAGCAGCTGTCGGCACCCCTGATTCGATCGCAACAGCTTTCGTTTCTTCCCGTCTATGACCCTCTCCTCGGTGTCGAATGGAAAGTCGAATCGATAAAGAGCCGAGTCCACAAACTGGCGCCGGGCCCGGCGGCGTCGAGCCCCGGCATCCGGAGGCGCCAGCGCGGCCAGCTGCGGACAGTGATCAGCGGAAAGCCGCTGCGGCCGCATCGGGTTGAATGGGGGCGCCCACTCCCAGACGATCCGTCCATTGGGCGTGATCTCGAAGACCCGTCCGCCGTTGCTCGATGTGATGAGGATGTTCTTTCCCGGCATTGGCTGCGCCGTTCCGCCGACAGTCGAAAAGAAGAACTCGGAGCCGTACTCCCACACAACCTCGTGTGCAACCGGATCGATGGTCTGGACCAGGCTCCGCCGGTAGTCGTGGAGATCCTCGAGCCCGTTGTTGAAAACGATGACAAGGCCCGCGCCGAGCGCCCCGCGCTCGACCATGACGGCCTCGTGCTGGTGGTCGAGCCCTTGCGTGTACTGCCACACCACTTCGCCGGTCGCCTTGTCGATGATGAAAATCGTGTTGAGGTTTCGCGCGCTGACGAGGATGTTGCCGGGCCGAAATCGTATGTCGCCGGCGTCGAACCAGCGGTTGGGGGGAAGCTCGCGGATGGAGTTGCTGTGGCTCGGATCCGTGCTCTTGTCGTCCCACCCTGAAAAGCTCCGGCGGTGATCGTACATCCACCACTCCCAGACCACCTGCCGATCGCCATCGACCTCCCACAGATAGTCGGTGTGGGTGTGGCCGTCGTGGCCCAGGATGAGGTAGTTTCCGTTCTCCAACGTGATCAGATCGTGGTGCGGGAAGTGGTGCTCGTCCGGAAGCTCGAAGTACCACGTCAGATGGCCGTCCCAGTCGTACTCCTTGACCAGGTTGTCGGTTCCTATGACCGCCAATCGTCCCTCCCGATTGAGACGCACCCGGCCGATGGCACGCACCTTTGGCCACGCGTGGATGATGCGCCCATTCATGTCGAAGATCATGGGTATCCGCCGCCGATAGAGCCCGAGATTGAAGCCCGCCGAGGCCCTGTTCGGCAAATACGTCCTGACCCAGGACTCGGAATCCCGGTCACCCAGGCCGGCATGGAGGTCGTCGAGCATTTCGGGTCGGTCGATCTCGGATCGTTCGAGGGGTCGCCACTCCTCTTTCTGCGACCACAGGTAGAGGAAAACGGCTACCGCCAAGGCTGCAACGACGACCAGCGGGAGACCCCGTTTCAAAGTCAAATGACGCCCCGCACGCCGATCATTGCACGTAGCCCAGGGCCTCGAGCTGCTGCTCGCGCAATCGCCGTTCCTGCTCGGTGAGGCGTTCGGGTTTTTCCTGAAATGGGCGTTGCACTCGGGAGGAAATCCGCGGATTGCCCCATGCCACCATATCCAGGGGATTTTCCATCTCACCCTGCGCTTCGGTCGCAACGCACATCGTGACCCGCTTGTAGGCGAAGCGCCCGAGCCGCAGGTTGCGGCCGCGCCACGGGCTCTCCGACTCCGGGGTCAAGGACCGATCGAGGAGGGTCTCGGGCGGCCCGTCTCCGGCGTCCACCGTGAGTCGAAAGCGGGCCTCGATCCATCGCCCTTGGAGGCGTTCCTCGTCGATCCCGAACTCCACCCACATGGCGGCGCCGGGCGGTATCAGCAGCTCGCGGCACTCGTTGTCTTCTCGCACCAGACGGCGTGAGTGTCCGGCCACGGTTCGGGTCACAAAATCCTCGGTGAGATCAAAGCGGTAGAGATCGACGTCCACGAAGGGTCGACGATCTCCCTGCACCCGCACCTCGGTCTCCACCGGCCTCGGCAGGGCGGCAAGCTGTGGGCAGTGATCGTAGGTCAGACGCGCGGGCCGCATCGGCATGTGTGGCGGGACCCATTCCCAAACGATCTCGCCGGCGGGAGTGATCTCGAAGACGCGCCCGCCGTGGCTCGAGGCGATGAAAAAGTTTTCGCCCGGCAGCTTCTGCACGATGCCCGCCACCGACGAGAAGAAAAACTTCGAGCCATACTCCCATTCCACCTCGCCGCTGATCGGTCCGATCTCCTGGACCAGGGAGCGCCGGTATCCGTTTTGGCCGTGGCGGCCGTTGTTGAAGAGCAGGATCCGCCCCGCGCCCGGTTCCCCCTTCGGCACCATGCTCGCCTCGTGCTGGTAGTCGAGGCCCTTGGAGTACTGCCACACCACCTCGGAGCTTTGTTTGTCGATGATGAAGATCGTATCGAGATGGCGGGCGCTGACCAGGATGTTGCCGGGCCGGAATCGCTCATCGCCGCCGTCGAACAACCGATTCGGTGGCAGCTCGTGGATCGAGTTGAAGTGGGTCGGGTCCTTGCGCTCGCGGTCCCAGGTCGGGAAGTCGTCGATGTGGTCCATCGACCGCCACTCCCAGACCACGCGGCCCTTTCGGTTCACCTCCTGAAGATAACCGGTGTGAGTCTCGTCGTGGCGGGCGAGCACCAGGTAGTTCCCGTTGTCGAGCCGGATCAGATCATGGTGCGGAAAATCGTCCTCAACCGCGAGCCGGTAGAACCACCGCAGCTTTCCGTCCCAGTCGTACTCCTTGATCAGGTTGTCGGTGCCGATCACCGCCAGGGTGCCGTCACGGTTGAGACGGATGCGCCCTACCCCCCGCACCTCGGGCCACAGGTGCACGATGCGGGAGTTCATGTCGATGATCATCGGCACCCGCCGTTTGTAGAGCACCAGATTGTAACCGCCGGCCGACAGCTCGGGCTGGTACTGCCGCACCCAGGTCGTGGGATCGAGATCCGGCAGGTCGACGAGGCGCTTGTCGGGTTTGACGGCCTCCTCGATCGCGGCCAGCTCCGCCTCCAGCCGGCGCTCGGTCTGTGCCCTCATCAGAACCAGCAGGATGGTGACCGCCGCGGCCGCAACGATGAAGATGGCGATCCGCCGCAACACCCCGCGGCCCATGGACTTAGCCCTCGTCACGCGCCGAGATATAGCCCTGACGCTCGAGATGGAGCAGTACCTCGCGGGTCGCTTCCGCCGATGTGACGTCGGAGGTGTCGATCACCACGTCGGCACCCGTTGGTGCCTCGTATGGATCTGAGATGCCGGTGAACTCCTTGATGATGCCGGCTCGGGCCTTCGCATACATGCCCTTTCGATCGCGCAACTCGCAGATCTCGAGCGGGGTCGAAACATGGACCAAAACGAAACCTCCGCAGGGCTCCACCATCTCCCGCACCTCGCGCCGCACCACGCTGTACGGTGCAATCGGGGCGCAGATCGCGACCCCGCCGGCGCGGGTGATCTCCGCCGCGACGAAACCAATGCGGCGGATGTTGAGATCGCGATGCTCCTTGGAAAACCCCAGCTCGGAGGAAAGGTTCGCCCGCACCAGGTCGCCGTCGAGGAGGGTCACTCCACGTCCGCCGATCTCGAGCAGCTTGACCCGGAGGGCGTTGGCGATCGTCGACTTCCCGGAACCGGAGAGACCGGTGAAAAAAACCGTGAAACCCTGGGCGCCGCGGGTCGGATGGGTGCGGTGAAGCTCCCGAGCCACCGCCGGATAGGTGTACCAGTCGGGAAGCTCTCTGCCGTCGTCCAGACGCCGTCGCACCTCGTCGGCACTGATCCGGAGTACCCGGCGGTCTTCGGGAACCTCATCCGCGGGTACGAAGCGC
>JAIVTZ010000405.1:0-4189 GCA_049188105.1 Deltaproteobacteria bacterium
TGAAATGGGCGAGGGTGCGTGGGCGACAATTGAGAATTGAGAATTGAGAACTAACCCGTGTTCTGCATCCCGCGAGCGATCCCACGAACGGTCGAGCGCAGGGCGCGTTCGAGGTCGGCGTCCTTGCTGCCTCCGGCCCGCCAGCGATCCAGCAGATCCACCTGGAGGAGGCTGATCGGGTCGACGTAGGGGTTGCGGAGCCGGATCGAGCGACGGAGCACGGGCTCGCGCTCCAGGGCGCCGCTGGTCTCGAGCAGGCCGCAGATGATCTCGCAGGTGCGCTCGTACTCGGCCACGATCGTCGGCAAGAGACGCTCTCCCGCCGCGCCGGCGAGCCGCGCGTAGCGGGCGCCGATGCCGAGGTCGGACTTGGCGAGGACCATCTCGACATCGGCGAGGAGGTTGGCGAAGAAGGGCCACTGGAGCGCCATCTCCCGCAGGACGTCTTCGCCGTGGACCTCGGCCGCCGCCGTGAGGCCGCTGCCGACCCCGAACCAGCCCGGCAGCAGGTGCCGGTTCTGTATCCACGCGAAGACCCAGGGGATGGCGCGCAGGTCCTCGACCCCGGCGCCGGCGCGGCGGGTGGCGGGCCGGGACCCGATATCGAGCCTCTCGATGATGTCGATGGGGGTGGCGAGACGGAAGTAACTGTGGAAGTCGGGGTCGTCGTAGACCAGGCTCCTGAAGGCTGCCTGTCCGGCGGCCGCGGCGGTTTCCATGGCGGCGGGCCAGCCGGGCCGGGGCTCGTCGCGGAGGGCGCCGACGGCGCTCGCCTCGAGGACCGCTCCGGTCATGAGCTCGAGGGTTCTCAGCGCGATCCCCCGCAGGCCGTACTTTGCGTGGATGATCTCGCCCTGCTCGGTCACCCGCAGACGGCCGCGAACGACCCCCGGAGGCTCGGCGAGGATGCCGGCCCTCGGCTTGCTGCCGCCGCGCCCCGCAGTGCCGCCGCGTCCGTGGAAGAGGGTCAGCTCGACCCCGGCATCGTCGGCGGTCGCCTGAAGAGCGGCCTCGGCCTGGTAGAGCGCCCAGCGCGACGCGGTGAGGCCGGATTGCTTGCTCGAGTCCGAGTAGCCGAGCATGACGATCTGGCGGTCGCCGCGTGTCTTCACATGGGCACGGTAGAGGGGATCGTCGAGCAGCGCGGTGAGGGTCTCTCCGGCGTGATCGAGATCGGCGACGGTCTCGAACAGCGGCGCCACGTCGAGCGGCACGGCACCGTCGCGGCCGACGAGCCCCGCGCACCTGGCCAGGTACAGCACCGCCAGCGCGTCGTCGGGCCCCTGCGCCATGGAGATGATGTAGGGGCCGATCGCGTCCGGTCCGAAGACCTTCCGGGCCTCGGCTATGCGGGCGAACACCTCCAGAGTCTGAGCGGCTTCGGGCTCCCGGGTTTCCTCGACGGCTTCGACGGACTCCAACGCGCCTCGCAGGGCGGCGGCGCGCGCTTCGGCGCCGGCGTCCGCGAATGCCGGGTCCGCCATCAGCTCACCGGCGACTCGCCGGTGGACGAGGGCATCCTGGCGCACGTCGAGGGTGGCGAGGTGGAAGCCGAAGGTCTTGATCCGAAACAGCAGCCGGGCGGTGCGGGTCAGACCCGCATGCGCGCCGCGATTGTGGCGCAGGCTGGCGGCGATCAACTCCAGATCGGCGCGGAAAACCCCGGTCGATGGATAGGCGTATCGGCCGCCATCCCGCGTCTCCTCGAGGCGTGCCCAACAGAACCACAGCAGGATGCGGTAAGGCATGTCGTCGTAGCGCGAGGGGATGCTTTGGGCGACCTCGGGCATCTGCCGCCGGTAGTCGCGGCAGCGCTCCTCGACAGCCTCGTCGACCGTAATCCGTGAGCGCGACTGGCTGAGGTGGCGGAAGAGATCACGTACCTCGGTGACGTAGCGGTTGAGGATCAGCTCCCGCTGGCGTTCGAGGGTGCTGCGAATGGTGTCGGCCCCGACGTTGGGGTTGCCGTCCATGTCGCCGCCCACCCACGACCCGAAGCGTACGATCGGGCACGGGACGGCGTCGCCGGCGTCCGCGGAGTAGGCCGCGCGCAGCGCCGACGCCATCGCGTCGTAGAGGGTGGGAACGATGCCGTAGACGACGTCGGTGAGATAGAAGAGAACGTGCTCGACCTCGTCGCTCACGCTCCGCCGTACCCCCGGGTGTTCGGCGGTCTGCCACATGAGGGTGATCTCGTCCCGGAGACGCCGGGTCAGGGCCTCATCCTCGGGGCCTGACATGTCGAGGCGGTCGATCAGGGTGCGCGCCACCCGTTGCTCCTTGGCGAGGATGGTGCGCCGAATTGCCTCGGTGGGGTGGGCGGTGAAGACCGGTTCCACGAGCATGTGACCGAGGAGCTCACGCATTCGTTCGATCGAGAGGCCGCCGGCCGCGAGGCGGAGGACGACGTCCTCGAGGCTGCCCGGCTGAGGGGCGCCCGAGCTCAGATAGGAGCGCCCCCTGCGAATGCGGTGGACCCGCTCGGCCATGTTCACGAGCGCAAAATAGGCGGAGAAAGCACGAGCGACCTCGGCCGCCTGCAGGGGCTCGAGACCGGTCAATAAATCGTGCAGCCGGCGGTCGGCATCCTTTTCGCCGTCGCGCCTGGCCCGGGCCGCGATCCGCGCCGCCTCCACGGTGTCAAACAGCGCGTCGCCCCCCTGCTCACGCAGCACCTCGCCAAGCAGGGCGCCGAGAAAGCTCACGTCCCGGCGTAGGGCGTCGCTGTCGTCAGTGCGGCCGTCGAGGTCCGTATTCGCTGTCATGGGCCCTCATCACACCACGGACCGCGCCGCGCCGCCACCCCAAGCCGGGCGAATACGCTGCGTCGACCGGAGGTAGGGCCTCGAGCACGCTCACACCCGTCGTGTTATTGACCGAGCATGGGACGCTGGCAGAACGGCGTTCGCGGTCCGATTCGGGATCGAGTACTCTGATGCGTAGAACCGTGTGCCGAGAGCTTGCGTCCGTGCCCCGCCCTGTGATCTTGCTGTCGAAATAATTCCGCTGGTTTTTTTGTATCTCTAATTGGAATTGACCAAAAAATGGAGTCCGCATGTTAATTGAAAAAAGCATTCCGTTATTGGAAGAAATCTTGGGTAACTGGGAAGAAGAAATCGGAAAAGATTACCAGGGATACAAGAATCATGTCTATCGTCTCGTTCATTTTTGTTTTGCTTTCCATCCTGATGACGAAGAAGACCGAGAAAAGATAATTATTGCAGGATGTTTTCATGATCTTGGGATATGGTCGGACAATACTTTTGATTATTTGGAGCCATCAATTGAATTGGCAAGGGATTACCTGGAGAAAGAAGGTAAGGATTCGATGTTTGATGAAATCAAGCGAATGATCTATTTTCATCACAAAATCACACGATTTAAGGATACTGACTATCCGCTCGTAGAGTCATTCCGAAAAGCTGACTTGGTAGATGTCTCTTTAGGTGTGCTTCGTGCTGGTTTACCAAGAAAACAAGTAAAGTTAGTAAGAAGTAATTTCCCTAATTCAGGTTTCCATAAGACATTGGTACGACTGACATTTTCAGAGTTTAAAAGGAACCCATTCAAACCACTGCCAGTGATGAAAATATGACGCTTAACAAGGCGCTAAACCGGCCGCATTTCCGCTACCCTCCACTGCTGCCGGTGAGCTTGGTCGTTCGACAGAGGCACGAGCCGGGGAGAAGATTCATGCAGTTTTCGTTGAGCTGGAAAAAACACGCTGTCTTTCTTCTTGTCGCGGTCTGTTTCGCTTCTGTTGCGCCTGCTGAGTCGGAACCGCAGGAGATCAAGGTGGCCGATCCCTTCAAATACGCGCGGATCTACACCGACGAGGAGGGTGTCTCGCACTTTGGTTTTACTGAGGTCACATTCACGCTGGGCGAATATGCGCCGCCGGCGCCTCCCATTTCGGTCTCCAAAGCGATGAAGGTCGAAAGCGTCGTCTTTATCTCCAGTCCCCCTGGGTGGCACGGCGATTGGCATCCCGTTCCGCGGCGGCAGATCATGTTCTGTCTCGCCGGGGAACTCGAAGTTCAAGTGTCGGACGGTATGGTTCGGACATTCGGGCCCGGATCAGTTGTGCTGGTGGAGGACACGGAGGGGAAGGGCCACATCTCGCGGGTTGTCGGCACCGAACGTGTATTCATGGTCGCACTTCCGATGGAAGCCATATCGGAATAACATC
>JAIVTZ010000406.1:0-4188 GCA_049188105.1 Deltaproteobacteria bacterium
AGTTACACGACGCATGTGCCTGAAGGCCAAATTTCGAATTTCGAATTTCGAATTTCGAATTTCGAATTTTCCACCCAATCCCCCCACAGAATATACGCTCGGGAACAATGTGGGGCGGAGGTGCCTGGCATCCGATATGACGTTGTCCTCAACGTCATGTCGGCGTGCCTGGCATCCTCTCGGGAAGCGCGCCGAATCAACGCTACGCGCGGTACTCATCCTCGCCATCGACGGTCAGCCCTGCCGCATCGCGCAGGACGGCGGCGGTTGCCTGTGCCGCCCGCTCCCAGGAGAACTTCCGGGCACGTTCGCGGCCGAGCCTCACGAGTCGCTCTCGGTGTTGGGAGTCGGCAAGGAGGGCCGCGGTTGCCGACGCGATGCCGTGCGGGCTCGCGGGATCCACATAGACTGCGGCAGGGCCTGCAATCTCGGGCATGGCCGAGGTCCCGGAGGTGATCACCGGCGTACCGCAGGCCATGCTCTCCACGAGCGGCAGGCCGAAACCCTCGAGCCACGACGGGAACAGGAGGGCGTCGGCGTGACGGTAGAGCGCCGCCAACCGCATGCGATCGACGTAGTCGAGGTGAAGCACGCGACCGCGTACCGGGGAGTCGTCGAGCTCCTGGCGGATCCCATCGGTGTGCCAGCCCCAACGGCCCACCAGCACGAGGTCGCCCCCATAGCCCCATTCGACCAGCAGACGGAAGGCCCGGAGGACTCCCGCCACGTTCTTGCGCGGTTCGAGGGTGGAGACGAAGAGCAGGTAGCTCGACGGCACTCCGTCGGGTGCGCCGTCGTCTCCCTCCACGAAGCCGGGATCGACCCCCTCGTGGATCGTCCGCACGACGCGCCAATCGGCGCCGAGACGGTCGATGAGCTCACCAGCGGTGGTTTCGGAGACCGCGATCAGCCGGTCGGCGTGGAACAGGGTGCGGGGAAGGTGCCTGTTGAGCCCGTCCAGGGTCGCCGGCGACACGGTTTCCGGCATGGCGATGAAGGCGAGATCGTGAACCGTCGCTACCTGGGCTCCGCCGAACGGTTCCTGGTCGCTGTGGAGAAAAAAGTTGGGCGCAAAGAGAACGGCGTTGCCGTCAAAGGTGCGCAAGAGAGGTTCCACCACCATCCGCAGGATATTGAGGGTCGGTCGAATGGGCAGGAGGAAGCCGGGAGGAATCTGGTGAACTCGAAAGCGCATGTTGCGGCTGCCGGGCATCTCCGGCGGCGGCGGCTCGTCGGGGGCAAAAAACGTCCGGGCGTAGAGGTTGAAGGTGAGGCCGTCGCTCCGGTCATCGAGGGCGGCGAGCAGGTTCCACTCGTACCATCCAACGCCCGTCATGCGCTCGAAGAAGGGGTAGATATCGACACCGACCGCGCCGATTTCTTCCCCGAGCACGACTCGGGCATGAAATCGTCGCCAGCGGGCGCGCAGCGAGCCCGCGAGATCGCGAAGAATGTTGACGAAGAAACCGATCGTGGCCGTAAAGCGCCGAATCATGATTGTTGATGGTAACGCATCGATCGTCTGAACGTGCTTACGTTCTGACCTTCAAACGTCTCAATGTCCGCGCTGGTGTGGCCCGCCCCAACTGGCGGGTAGTATCGAGGGCGTCGAGGCATGTCCTGCCTGTGCTTCGCGACCGATAAATACTTGCCGTATATAGAGGAAGCGACGCCCAGGCAGGAAGGATGCATCGGCGGTCGAATACCCAACCAATTGTGGCGGGGTGCACTAGGATGGGCGGCATGAAGGTCGGAATCATCGCCGCCGAGATGGAAGGCCGCCGTACCGGCGTCGGCCGCTATCTCGAGGGGATGCTCCGGGGTCTCGAGCGCTGGGACCACGGTGGCGAGTGGCACCTGTTCTTTCAGGGCGATTCCTTCATTCTGCCGGCGGTGGAATCCGGGCTCGCCGTCCCGCACTTCTCGGGTCATCGGGGAAACCGCGTGCTGTGGGAACAGGTGGTGGTGACCCGCGAGATCGCGCGCCACGATCTGGATGTCCTCTTTGGTCCCGCCTACGCTCTTCCCTTGAGCTGTCCCCTGCCATCCGTTGTCGCCATGCACGATCTCAGCTTCGAGGTCCTCCCGCTGGAGTTCAAACCACGCGAGAGATGGCGCCGGCGTCTGCTGGCGCGGCGCGCGGTGCGGAAGGCCGAGAGGATTCTCACCGATACCGCCTCCATGGCCGATCAGGTGTCGGCGCGGTACGCCGTGCCTCCGGACCGGCTGGCTGTGGTGCCCCTGGGTGTCGACGTGGAGCTCTTCTCTCCCGCGCCGGCTGTGGATGACGAACGGGTGCTGAGCGAGCTGGGAGTGCGGCGCCCGTACCTCCTGTGGTTGGGGGCGGTCTTCGAGCGTCGTCTGCCGCGGGAAGTTCTCGAGGCGTTCGCGATCCTGCACTGTGATCGTCCCGAGCTGCGGCTGGTGATGGCGGGTGGCAACCGCCTGCGCCGTCCCGGTCGTTTGCGCCGATGGATCGAGGAGCTCGGCCTCGGTGACTCGGTCACCCTGCACGATTGGGTTGGGGAGGACTGCCTCGCCCCGCTCTACCGGGGCGCGGAGCTGAGCATCTACGTGTCCCTCCACGAGGGGTTCGGAATCCCACCTCTTGAAAGCCTCGCATGCGGGACGCCGGTGGTGGTGAGCAACGGCCTCGCTCTCGATGAGATCTGGCCGGCCTATCCGTACCGGTGCCGCGAGCTGACCGCTCGCAAGATCGCCATCGCGGCGAGAGAGGTCCTGGACGACGGCGCACGATCGGTTCGGGTCGTGAAGGAGGGGTCGGATATCATCGCGACCCTCGATTGGGAATCGAGCTCGAGGCGGCTGGTAGCGGTGCTCGAAGAGGTTCTGCGATGATGATCTCGGTCATTATTGCCAACCACAACGGCGAGAAATACCTCGAAAACTGCCTCGGGAGTCTCGACCGTCCCGGACCCCGGCTCGAAGTCATCCTGGTCGACAACGCGTCGAGTGACGGTTCTCTCGATATTGTCGCGAGCCGATTCCCCGGTGTTCGCGTCCTGCCGCAGCCAAGCAATCTGGGTTTTGCAGCCGCCAACAACCTCGCTGCCGAGGCGGCACAGGGCGACGCTCTGTTGCTTCTCAACGCCGATGCATGGCTCGAGCCGGGCGCCCTCGAGCTGCTGGCGGATCGTCTCGAAACGGATCACGCAGCCGGACTGGTCGCTCCTCATCTGCGCTACGCGGACGGGCGCCGCCAGTTTTCGTGGTCGCCGGCTCGGGGCGTGCTCGGTGAGGTCCTGCAGCGTCTGCGAAACGGTTTCGAGGCCCGCGCCTGGGTCCACGGAACCCTGGCGAAAGGTCTGGGACGCCTGGCCGGCCGCAGCTGGTACACCGCGGCCTGCGTGCTGATTCGGTCTCGCGCCTTCCAACAGGTCGGAGGATTCGACACCAGCTTCTTCATGTACTTCGAGGACGTGGATCTGTGCGTCCGTCTCGAGGAGGCGGGCTGGCGCCTCGTGCAGGAGCCGAGAGCTGTGGTGACCCACGTCGGCGGTTTTCGCCGGAACACCACGGTCGACGATCTCTACCGTCCTTCGCAGCTCCGCTACTACCGCGTCCATCGGCCGGCGTGGGAGGCGCGGCTTGTGGAGCGTCGCCTCCGCAGACGCTTCGGCGACGCCGATGTCGAGAGGTGGCTGGGGCTTGGGGGGGGAGAATGAAGCTGTTGATAGTGGCGGTGCTCCTGGTGGCGGGGTCAGCGGTTGTGGCCGTTGTCGGCCGCCGGGTGGTGCGTCGACATCGCTGGGTGCGGCGCCTCGAGCGGTCCGAGTTCGGAGTGGAGGCTGGGGTGGCTGAAGGCAGGCTCGCTGCCGCCACCGGCGAAGCGTTGATGCAACACCTCGAAGGTCTGCGACGGGAATGCTCCCGCGGTACGGGAGATTGAGCCGTGCGCATCGGCATCGATGCGGGGAGGATTGCCCACGGTCGGGGCGGGGTGGCGAGCTATACCCGGGAACTGATCCGTGCGTTGGCGGCGCCCGGCGTCGAACACGAGATCGTGCTCTTCGATCTGGACGGCGGCTCAGCTCTTTCGGCGGCCATTGAAGAATCCTTCGGCCGCTTGCCACAGCGGGTGAGGATCGCAGCCGATACGAGGGAGGAGCTGCAAGACCTGGACGTCTTCCACGCTCCGGGTTTCGCCATTCCGGCCGCGGTCGGGCC
>JAIVTZ010000407.1:0-4182 GCA_049188105.1 Deltaproteobacteria bacterium
GAGGAGAACGATTTGCGACAAGCACGGCGGGACGCCGCGATTCGCCGTCCGCAGTAGACACCCGGTGAGAAGTGCGGGCTAGTTCGGCTCGACTGTTTTCACGCTCTCTGCGAACGCACTCACCACGGTGTCGACCTGGTCGTCGGTGATGACCAGGGGCGGCATCCAGCGCAGGGTGGAGCCGGTCGAAAGGGACGAGTGAACGCCGCGCGACATCATATTTTTCTGGACCTCGGCGACCACCTGTTTGCTCGGCAGATCGATGCCGATCATCAGACCGATGACGCGGATCTCTCCTATGAGAGGCGAGGTCACGTTGTGCAGTTGGTCTGCGAACCGGGCGCCGCGGACCGCCGTAACGGCAGGCAAATGGAGCTTTTTCATTTGCCGGGTCGCGATCAGGGCCGCTGTCATGGCCATCGGGTTGCCGCCGAAGGTCGAACCGTCATAGCCGCCACGCATGGCAGCGGAAACATGGGGCTTCGTGACAACCGCCGTGACGGGGTAACCGCCTCCGAACGATTTGCCAATCGCCATGATGTCCGGCTCGATCCCGAAAAGCTGCGACGCGAACCAGGTCTCCGGGCCGTCGGCGACTCGACCGAAGCCGGTTTGAACCTCGTCGACGATCAGCAACGCATTATGTTCGTCGCACAACGCGCGAAGCCCCTGGGCGAACTCGGAGCCCGCCGGTCGAATTCCGGCCTCCTCACCCTGGACGAGTTCAAGGATGACGGTTTTTGCGGAGCCCTCCTCGAATATGGTCCGGACCGCATCGAGGTCGCCGAACTCGGCGAAGTGGACCCAGGGGACATCATCCAGTCCAAACGGGGTTCGATAGGCCGGGTTATGAGTTACCGCCACCGCACCGTGGGTGCGGCCGTGAAATCCGCCCTCGAAGGCGACGACTCCTGTGTGGCCGGTGTAGGCCTTGGCGATCTTCAGGGACTTGTCGACCGCCTCCCCGCCGGAATTCTGCCAGTAGAAGCACTCCAGGCCATCGGGGAGAATCCCGTGGAACTCCTTGAGAAACCGGGCCCGCGCAACCTGAATCCGGTCCTCCTTCTGCGACACGAGAACGCTTGCCTGGTTGAACAGACCGAGGGCGATCTCCGGGTTCGCGTTGCCGAGATTCGTGGCGCCGTAGTTGCTGTCGAGGTCGATGAACTTCTGCCCTTTGGAGTCGAAGATCAATGCGCCGTCTCCCTTGACCGGAAGAAGATCGTCCTCGAGGTGGGAAACGGGGATCTTGTATTTCTTGTGGAGGGCGATGACCTCGTCGGTGGAGAGCTCGCTCTGCCAAAGGAGCTCGACGGCGCGCTCGAGCTGATCTTGTGCAAGGGTCTTGGCCATCACTGTAGCCACTGCGGCCGCCGTGGAGTTCGAAACGGGGCTGAGGAGGCCGTGTCCCGGGCCTGCGGCCGCCACGCACTTGGAGGCCAGGGCCCCAGCATCTCCGTTTCCATTGCATAGGATTTCGATGACTTCGGTCACCCGGGCCAGAGTCGCGTGCGAACGTTCAGGGTGGCGAGCGGGATCAGCCGCGAGCGCAGAGAGCAGGGCAGCCTGAGGTGATGTGTAGCCGATGGTTTTCGGCATCTGAGGAATCTCGGTTTCGTACGCTGATTTCATCATGGTCTCCTTGAGCATCGTGGTTGAGCCGTGGTGCAACCGATCTCACAGCTCTGTTGGTTGTTTTTCGGGAGGTCGAATCGCCGGTAGCTTTCGGTTCAGGTCTTCAGTTGATCAACGCCTGGAACCGTTTCTCGAGCGCTCCGGCGCTGGCTTCGTCCTCGGCAATACAGATCACGGTGTCGTCGCCGGCGACCGTGCCCACGAGGCCCGGTAGGCTGGTGTTGTCGAGCAAACGGCCCACCATTTGCGCCTCGCCCGGGGGCGAGAAGACGAGCAGCACGAATGCCGCTCGTCGCACGCCGGTCACCGACGTCTGAAATCGTCGTCGAAATACCTCTTCTGATGTGGCAACCGGTTGTTCGTGCGGCGGCACGTATGCGAAGAGCCCGTCCGGGGTTCTCTCTCGGCTGACGCCGAGCTCCTTGAGGTCGCGCGAAAGGCTCGACTGGGATACTTCGATGCCGCGCCGCAGGAGCAGCTCACGGAGGGTCGGCTGGTCACCTACCAGTTGTTCCCCGAGGATCGAGGAGATCATGCGTAGGCGAGATGATTTTTCCATTCGGATGCTCCATTCATGCAAAAATATGCAACTATTCTGCATATTAATTCATTAACTGAATATGTCAACCCACCGCCGGCAACAATTTGCGGCCGACGCCTGGGATGGAAAAGTGGTGAGATATGCGGGCGAGCCAATCGGTCCTATAATCATCGACAGGAGCACACGGTGCGGATCACACGGGATTACGATTTGCCGCTTCACTTCGAGGCTTCGCCGCTGAAGGCGGCTGTGAAGGTTGTCGGCTGGATGGTGGGGGTGCTCGCGACCGTTGCCGGCATGGCCGGTTTCGTGAGAGCCGAGTCGGCGGTGGCTGAGGCCGCGGCCGTCTGTCTCATCCTCATCGGCGGTACCCTCATGGTCGCCCTCATCCGCTGCCGGTGCTACGAAGTGACGGTTGGCGAACGGAGGATCGAGCTTCGGCTGGGGCCCTTTCGAAGAACTCTGCCGTCCGGTTGCGTGGAAGCTGCGATGGCGCGGCCGGCGACCTCATGGCGCTGGCTCTTTGCCCCCCGGGAGCTGGTTCTCACCCTGAGCCTCGAAACACGGCCGGTGATCGTCCCCACCAACGATCCCGAAGAGCTCCGCGCTGCCCTCGTGGGGCGCGCGGCGAGTGATCAGTAATCAGTAATCAGTGATTCAGTGCCTGGGCGGTACCTCAAAACTCAAAACTCAAAACTCAAAACTGAGAATTGAGAATTGAGAACTGAGAATTGAGCACTCGCCCTCTATTCCTCTCCCATAAACGGGTACGCGAAGTGCTTGGGCGGCACGAAGGTCTCCTTGATCGTGCGCTGTGAAGTCCATCGGATGAGATTGAGGTAGGAGCCGGCCTTGTCGTTGGTGCCGGAGGCGCGGGAGCCGCCGAAGGGCTGCTGACCGACCACGGCGCCGGTTGGCTTGTCGTTGATGTAGAAATTGCCGGCGGCGTGGCGGAGGCGGTTGGCCATCTTTGACGCGGTCGCGCGGTCGTCAGAGAAGATTGCCCCGGTGAGCGCGTAAATGGAAGTCGTGTCACAGAGCTCGAGGGCGCCATCGAGGTCGTTTTCGTCGTAGACATAGATCGTCATGACCGGGCCGAAGATCTCCTCCTCCATGAGCTTGAAGCGCGGGTTGGTGGTTTCGACCACGGTCGGTTCGATGTAGTAGCCCTCGGCGTCGTCCCAGGATCCGCCACACAGGATCTCGGCCTCGGAGGAGTCCTTGGCGTGCTGGATGTAGGAGGTGATGGTCGCAAACGCCCCGCCGTCGATGACCGCGTTAAAGAAGTTCCGGAAATCGGTCGGCGGGCCCATCTTGATTTCGGAAACTTGCCCCAGCATCAGCTCCTTGACCCGCGGCCAGATCGAGCGTGGGATGTACGCCCGCGACGCGGCCGAGCACTTCTGACCCTGGTACTCGAAGGCGCCGCGGACCAGAGCTGTTGCCAGCGCCTCGAGGTCGGCAGACTCGTGCGCGAAGATGAAGTCCTTGCCGCCGGTTTCGCCGACGATTCGCGGGTAGGTGCGGTAGCCGGCGATGTTGTCACCGATCGCCTTCCACATGCCCTGGAAGACCGGGGTGGAGCCGGTGAAGTGGATGCCCGCGAGATTCGGGCTCGCCATGACCGGGTTACCAACCTGGCCACCGGAACCGGGGATGAAGTTGATGACCCCCGGCGGGAAGCCGGCGGCTTCCATCAGCTTCATGAGGTGCCAGGCGGTGAAGACCGCCGACGAGGCCGGCTTCCAGAGCACTGTATTGCCCATCAGTGCGGGCGCGGTCGGGAGGTTGCCGGCGATGGAGGCAAAGTTGAAGGGGGTGACCGCAAAGACGAAGCCTTCCAGCGCGCGGTACTCGACGTAGTTCCAGTAGCCTGGCGCCGACAGGGGCTGCTGCTCATAGATGAAACGCATGTAGTAGGGGTTGAAGCGCCAGAAGTCGACCAGCTCGCAGGCCGAGTCGATCTCGGCCTGGAAGACGTTCTTCGACTGGTTAAGCATGCACGC
>JAIVTZ010000408.1:0-4150 GCA_049188105.1 Deltaproteobacteria bacterium
TCCTTCGCGTGGTCTGCCACGTCGGCGGGCGGCGTCACGGGCATCATGAGCTGGCCGCGGAAGTCGCAGCGCACGAGACGGAATCTCTCTGCGAACTGCCACGCGACCGGCTCCCACGCTGAGACGCTCATGCCGACACCGTTGAGCAGCAGCAGCGGCTCGCCGTCCCCGTCGATCCGGTGGTAGAGAACCACGGGATGGTTGTTCATGTCGCGTCCCCGCCGGTCGGCATCTCGAAGTCGACGGATTTGGCGGCCATGAAGCGCTTGAGGGCCGGGAAGAAGATGTCCGGGCGCTCGATGTAGACCACGTGCCCGCTCTCCGGCACCAGCTCGTAGCGGCTGTTGGGGAAGATGTCGGCCAGCTTCTCCTGCTGCCACAATGGGATCGCGCGGTCGTGGGCGCCGGCCATGATGAGGGTCGGCGCGGTCACCTCGCGGTAGCCGGACACCCGCTCCTCGATGTTCTCGAAGAACGGATCCTGGGCCTCGGTGAGGCGGATCAAACAGTAGCGATAATCCACCCAGCGGTCATAGAATCGCTGGCGCATGGCCACTAACTGCTCGTCCGGGATGTTTTTGACGAAGCGCTCGGAGAAGATCTTCTCGTACATGTAGTGGGTGTAGAGCTCGAACTCGCCCTTGGTGCCACGGTAGAAGCGCAGCGAGATCTCCTGGTACATCTGGAAGAGCTTCTCGCGGCTGGCCAGGATTCCCGACAGAACCAGGGTGTGGAGCCGCTCGGGGTAGAGGCGCGCGAACTCCAACGCGATGAAACCGCCGTAGGAGATCCCCATGGGATGGACCTTTTCGACCCCGAGCTCGTCCATGATCAGCGCCAGGTAGCGGGCGAGCTCGTCGATGAAGTACGGAACGTCCCCCTTCGACGACTCGCCCTGACCGAGAAAGTCATAGAGGATCACGTCGTAGGAGTCGGTCAGCATCGGCAGGAACCCGTACCAGGCCTTGGTGTGCATGGCGAGGCCGTTGAGCAGGCACACCGCCTCGCGGTCGCCCTTGCCAAAGAACTCCCACCAAATCTTCTGCCCACCTACGTCAAGATGACCGCTGCGGTCAGGCGTGATCTCTTCTGCCATGTCAAAACTCCTCAGAAGTTTTGAGTTTTTAGTTTTGAGTTTTTAGTTATCGACCACGCACCCTCGAGAATGGGGGCGATGGGACGAACTCAAAACTCATAACTCAAAACTCATAACTCAGTTCTCCGCCCTGCGGAGAACTGTACAAACGGAGGCGCATATCGGCCCACCGATGTTGAATGTCGCCGCCATCTTTGGATCCGGCACCTGAAGCTCGGCCGGGACCTTGGCCTGGAGCTGCCATGCGCACCAGCCGATCATCGCCACCCCCGAGGCCCCGACCGGGTGGCCCTTGGCGATCAGACCGCCCGAGGTGTTGATGCCGCACTCGCCCTTGGCGTCGGCCTTGCCGTCGACCCAGTAGCGGGCCCCCTCGCCGTAGCCCGCCTTACCGATGACCTCGGTGCCGATGGCGCCCATGACCGTGAAGCAGTCGTGGATCTCGGCCACGTTGACATCGTCCGGGCCCGCGCCGGCCATCTCGTAGGCCGCGTTCATGGCGGCAAACGCGCCCTCGGGTTTGAGGACGTCGCGGCCCTCCTTCTTGAGGGCGTCGGTCGCCTGTCCCCACCCTGCGATCTCGACACAGTCGGCCTTGGCGATCCCCAGCTTCGTCAGGCCATCCTCGGTGGCGAGGATCATGCCGGCGTAGCCGTCGGTGATCTGCGAGCAGTCGTAGGTCTTGAGCGGCAGGCCTTCGACGATGTACCGATTGCGGCCCTCGGGGGTCGCCGCCTCGTCGAGCGAGACCTGGATCTTCTGCATCTGGGCATAGGGGTTGTGGTTGCCGTTGCCGTACTCGCGCGAGGAGATCTCGGCGAAATCGCGCTCGGTGGTGCCGTGCGCCGCCATGTAGTCGCGCATGACCTCGGCGAAGAGGTGGGGAAAGATGTAGACCTTGCCCTCGCGCTCGTCGGGGTGCGAGAAGTAGCCCAACACCTCGCCGATGAGGGCGCCGTCCATCTTGCCCTCCTCGTTGCGCATCTTTTCGAAGCCGACCGCGATACCGACGTCTCCGAGGCCCATCTGAATCTTGCCGATCACGCTCAGCACCGCCTGGCCGCCGGAGGCGCAGGCGTTCTCGACCGCCTCGATGGGCTTGGCGCCGAGCCCCGGCACCATCGCCACCAGACCGGCCAGCAGACCCTGCTGGTTGAGCGAGAAGTTGCAGGTCGCGCCGATCGACGCGACGTCGATGCCCGCAGGTTCGACCCCGATCTCCGCACAGGTCTCCGTGACCGCGTTGGCCACGATCTCCGGCACCGTCATGTCAAACAGCTTGCCGAACTTGGATTGGTGATACGCAGCGATGTAAATCGGTTTGGTCATTTTCACTCCTTTTCGATGTCTTACCTGTTTTTCGACGTCTTTCCTATTTCAATTGCTGTCAATTTCGAATTTCGAATTTCGAATTTCGAATTTGACCCCCGGCGCCCCTTAGCAAAGAGTAAACCCGGGTGGTTGGGCGGAAATTCGAAATTCGAAATTCGAAATTCGAAATCGTCACGTGTTCTCCTTCTTCCACAATTCCACCAAATCCCCCTTCACCACTTTGCCGTAAGGCGTGCGGGGGAGCTCATCGACAACCCGAAACTCTTTCGGAATCTTGTAACGGGCAAGTCGCCCACCGAGGAACTCACTCAGCTCCTCTCCGGTCACCGCCTCGTCCCGAGCCGCCACCACAAAAGCCACGCCGACCTCTCCCCAGGTTCCGTGCGGCACGCCGATCACCGCCGCGTCGGCCAGCGCAGAATGTTGCAGCAGGATGTTCTCGATCTCCGCCGGGTAGACGTTGACCCCACCGGAGATGAACATGTCTTTGGCGCGGCCCGCGATATAGAAGAATCCGTCGGCGTCGCGCCTCGCCATGTCGCCGGTGTGGAACCAGCCGTCGGCGTCGCGTGCCGCCGCGGTCGCGTCGGGGTTTTTCCAGTAGCCGGCCGAGACGTGCGGCCCGCGAAAGCAGAGCTCACCCACCTCATCGGCCGGCAGCTCCTGGCCGCCCTCGTCGACCACCCGCGCCTCGGTGAACATCAGCGGCCGGCCGATCGAGCCTGCCCTGGTCCACGCCTCTTCGTCGGACATCGCAAAGCAGTTGACCCCGACCTCGGTCAAACCGTAGCCCTGCCGCATCACTACGCCGCGCTCGCGGTACACACCGACCAGGTGGCGCGGCATCGGCGCACCGCCGGAGATGAACCAGCGCACGTGGCTGAGGTCGGCCGTGTTGAACTCGGCCGCGTCGGCGAGCATCTTCCAGATCGTCGGCACACCGAGCACCACCGTGCAGCGTTCCTCGGAGATCACCCTCCACACCTCGGAGGGGTCGAAATCGCGGTGGAGGACGATGGTCCCACCGGCGAGCATGATCGGCATCAGAAAGGCCCCGAGCCCACCCGCGTGATAGAGCGGGGTGAAGATCGGGCTCACGTCGTTCTCCGAAAGCTGCCAGCAGGCGACCGTGTTGTAGGCGTTCCAGGCCACCATGCGGTGCGGGGTGATGACCCCCTTCGGGCGACCCGTCGTGCCCGACGTGTAGAGCAGGCAGTACGGATCCTCCGGATCACAGACCGCCGGCACGAATTCGGCTTCCCCCACCGATTCGTGCAGGTCCGACCACGAGAGATCGCCGGGGTCGTCGCTTTCGTCGAGCGCCACCACCCGTCCCAAATCCACCGATGACCGCAGCTCGCGAACGGTGTCCGCGTGCTCGCCGCTGTAGACCAATGCCGACAGCCTGCAGTCGGCGGCGATCACCGCCAGCTCGGTCGCAGTCAGTCGGGTGCCGAGGGGCACCAGGATGACGCCCGACTTGGCGGCGGCAAAGAAGGCGTCGAGGAACTCGAGCCGGTTGCCGGACAGTATTCCGAGCCGGTCACCGCGCCTGAGTCCGAGGGAGTACAGCCACGCCCGCGCACAGGTTGCCGCCCGGTGGTCCATCTCGCGATAGGTGAGGCGCTGAGAGCTGGCCACATCGACGATTGCAGTGCGATCCGGCGACAGGCGGCTCCGCTCACCAACGATGTCGGCGCAGATCATGGCTCCGGCATCCAC
>JAIVTZ010000409.1:0-4149 GCA_049188105.1 Deltaproteobacteria bacterium
CTGGTGATCACACCGGCACACGCGTAGCCTGCGATGAGCAAATACCTAATACCTAAAACCTAAAACCTTCGAGATGCGATGAGCTAATACCTAATACCTAACACCTAATACCTGAAAGTATGAGGCAGGTCACACTCACCTCGTTGACTGGATCTGGCTGTTCTGCGAATATCGACCGATGGATCCCAACCAAAACACGGCAACCGACGTAGCGGATTACGACTTCTTGAGGATCTTCATGCCTCGCGAGATCCGGCTCGTCCAGCGCCAGGTGATGCTTCAGAGCTCGAAGTCCTCCGATGGCGAGCCGATCTCGTGCCTCGGGATTTACCTCGTGCGCCTCGAGCCGATGGAGGGGGACTGGTTTCCAGTCTCGGCCGAGGGCGGCTCCCAGATCGGGGACCACATCCAGGAGATCCTCGCCGAGGTGATCCGCGACTCCGACCTCCCGGCACGGCTGAGCGACCAGGAGCACCTCGCAATCCTCCGCAATCTGGACCCCGAGCAGACCCACGCAGTGAGCCAGCGGTTTCTCTCCTCCGCCACCGAATCCAGTCTCTTGCACGCAGCTAACCTCCGGGCCCGTGTCGGTTACATCATCTACCCGCTGTCGAGCCAGCCCAACCACCCTCCGCAACAATGGGAGACGATCATCGAGCTCGCACGCGTGATGAGTCGATACGGAGATCCGTCGGGCCGGGCCTCCGGGAGCGGCCTGTTGCGCGGCCCGAGCATGACGGAGGACGGCATCCCGGAGAGCGATCTCATCCCGCTCGCGATTCGAGATCCCGACGGGTTGGTCAAGGTTGGGATGTTGCAGATCCAGAAGATCCACCTCATGCCGAGCGTCTGATCACCCCTGATGAGGAAATTTACTTGTGCGGGCGTCCCGCCCGCACATGCCGGTGTGATTTGTACAGTACGAGGTCTATCCCGCCAAACCTTCTCCTCTCCGGTTCGACTATGATCTCTCCATGACCTTCGATCTCGGCAAATGGCTGCCCGAGTTTCCGGTACGAGAACACGCCCTGTACCTCGACCATGCCGCGGTCTGTCCGTTGCCGAGATCGGTGGCGATGGCGATGCGCCGGCGCATCTCGGAGCAGGAGGAGGCCGGCCACGAGAACTACAAGGAGTGGCGGAACAACCACCTCACCTGCCGCCACCTCGGGAGCCAGCTCATCGGCTGCGCCCCCGACGATATCTCGATCATCCGCAGCACCTCGGAAGGGCTGTCTCTGATTGCCGAAGGCCTCGGCCTCGAGAAGAAAGCCGAGGTGCTTGTCGGCAGCGAGGAGTTCGCGGCCAACGTCTCACCGTGGCTCGGACTCGAGCGGCGGGGGGTCAAGGTCGTGCGCTTCGAGCAACCGGACGGCCGCATTGATCCGCAGGTCGTCGATGACCACATCGGGGAGCGCACCAAGGTCGTGGCGGTGTCGTGGGTTGCATTCCACAGCGGCTGGATCGCCCCCCTCGCACAGCTCGGACGCATCTGCCACGACCGAAAGATCCTGCTGGTGGTGGATGCGATTCAAGGGCTGGGTGTGCTGCCGATGCACATGGGCGCGATGGGGGTCGATGCGGTCGTAGCAGATGGCCACAAGTGGCTCCTCGGTCCCGAGGGTGTCGGCGTGATGGCGACCACTCCGGAGCTGAGATCGCGCCTCCACCCCGTCATCTCGGGGTGGCGCAACGTGGTGCTGGCGCCAAAAGACTACTTCCTGCAGCGGCTCGAATACCGCGATGACGGCCGCCGCTTCGAAGCCGGCGCCGCCAACGACATCGGAGTCGCAGGCCTCGCCGCCGGACTCGACCTGATCGCCACAGTCGAGCGCGAGAACATCCAGGCCCGCGTCGAGACCCTCGCGCGGCTCCTCACCAGGATTCTCCTTGCCCACGGCTGGGAGGTCTATTCGCCAGGGTCCGGCCACCCCATCGCGGGGATCGTCGCCGCCCGCCATCCGAGCGTGAGCCCCACCGACGCCTGCCGACGCCTCCTCGAGCGCCGGGTCGTGGTGTCGGTGCGGCAGGGAAACGTGCGCTTCTCGCCCCACTTCTACACCACCAAGGGCGAGCTCGAGGCGCTCGACAGGATCCTCGAAAAAGTGGGGCTCTGACGAGGCCTGAATTCTTAATTCTTAATTCTCAATTCTCAATTCGCACACCCACCCTCGACTCAGTGTTGAGTTTTAAGTTTTGAGTTTTGAGTTCTTGGTTTTGAGTTTTGAGTTGCCGTCATCTCTCTCTGTTGAATCCCTGCTCCATTTCTCGCGTTGTGAGTACGGGCTTTCAGCGCCGAAGGCGCGACAGATTCATAGCCTGGGGCGTTAGCCCCAGGAATCGAACGACTACATGAATCCAGCCCTGAAGGGGCGGCAGACATGTGAACCAGATTCCTTGATGTCTGTCGCCGCTTCGCGGCTTGACGTTTGGTTGACCGCTGAACCTGGGGCTCACGCCCCAGGCTAAAGGTATACCGCCGCTTCGCGGCTAGCTGGGGCGGGCGGAAAATCCGAAATCCGGCTCCGCCCTGAGGACTTCGCGGTGAAAAGTCCGAAATTCAAAATTCCACGTGCCCTTGCGATGGAAAACTCAAAACTCAAAACTAAGAACTCAAAACTGATCGGTGTGGGATGGCATTGAGAATTGAGAATTGAGAATTGAGAATTCTCCGAGCGTTACTCCAAGTAGCTCAGCACATCGATCAGCTGCTCTACCCTCCGTGCCGAGTCATCTCCGGCTGGGTAGCGGTAGCTGATTGTGAGCAGGCGGTTGGCGGAGGGGTGGATGGTCAGTATGACCGTTTCTTCCTCCACAACACCCTTCTCGACGAACCGCCCGCGTGAGTAGAAGGCGGTGCCGAGCGGGCCCTGAAGCTCCTGAGCGCCCTTGTAGTCGCCGTCGGGCAGCCCCTCGATGTGCGCCTGATGCTCCTTGACCGCCGCCACCAGGTTGACTCCAATCTGCTCGGGGCCGACCGCGAACCACAGCACGCCCCCGAGATTCTCGTCGGCCGGACGCAGCTCGAGGCTCGTGCCCTGATTGTCGGCGACGACCAGGCCGTCCGGAACCGTCCCCAGCCGAATGTCGAGATCGCGATTCTCGACACCCGGGTCGGGCGGCGGCGGCGGCGGACCCGCGCAGGCGACGACCGACAATGCGATGAGAACCGGCAGGAATCTCTTGTGAGGCGTTGCCACGATCACTCCGCGAGAATCGGAACGGCGACACCCTCGGCGAGGTCGATCTCGTGATCGGTGGCGCAGTGCATGCACCGCATGTGCACCTTGTTGCCGTCGGTTCGGTACTGCAAGTCACGCTCGCCGCAGGTTCCGCAGATGAAGGTCCGGGCAAAGCCCCAGTCGATGACCACATCCTTTTTGAAGGACGACTCCTTGTCCAGGTGCCAGGCCAGGTTCTTGATCTTCTCGTCTCCGCCGACGGGGATGGGGGTGTGAAAAGTGATCAGTAGACGTTTCTTGGCTTTCCTGGTCGCCGTCAATTTGCTGCCGCCGAAGTCCACATCGGAGATCATTTCATACGGAACAGACTGGAATTTGCCATCCCTATTTTCTATTATCCGGCGCGAGGTCAGAAGGACAGGACCTTCATCGGAATCGAGCCGCAGGAATGGAACCTCATCCTGCAGCAAAACCGTCGCAAACTCAGCCGAGGCTTCCTTCGGCAGGTTGTTTGTCTTGAGGTACTCGGTGGCCCGATGGAGCCACTCCTCCCGGATCTGCATCGTCCTGACCATCGCCTCTTCGAGGGCGTGGTCCTTTTGCATCTTGACGAGTTGCTCTCGTTCGAACTTTGCGAACACGACGCCGCACTTGGCGCACTCCTCGGCCGCCGCCGGCTGCATCTGATCGCACGCGGGGCAGGTCCGTGTGGACGCTTGCTCCTCGAATACCTCCATCACCGGTGGTGTATCGGTGGGCCGCACCTCGATGATGATTCCCGCATCCGAAAGAGCATCGACGATCGTCCGCGCCCGGTCCGCGTACAGGGCCTCGAACATTGGGAGCATGGACGAGGGAAAGTGATCGTCAAAATCCGACGCGGCGCGACCGGTCAAATTCTCGATGGTGGAGGCGAACCGGCGCCGGCCCCTCGAGGACGGATCCTTGAGGCCGAGGATGTAGATGT
>JAIVTZ010000410.1:0-4145 GCA_049188105.1 Deltaproteobacteria bacterium
GACTACGGCGCGGCCCTCGCCGAGGGCCTCGACCCGGCCAACGGCTGGATGGACCTCTACCCGCATCGGGACAAACGCAGCGGCGCCTTCTCCGCCAGCGTCCACGGCCCGCACCCCTACGTCTTCATGAACTACCAGGACTCGCTCGACGACATGTCGACCCTGGCGCACGAGTTCGGCCACGCCCTGCACTCCGACCTCGCCATGAAATCCCAGCCCTACGCGAGCTTCCGCTACGTGCCGTTTCTGGCCGAGATCGCCTCGACCTGCAACGAGTCGCTGCTGTCGGACTACCTGGTGAGCAACGCGACCGACCCGGCGGAGAAGGCCTACCTGCTGGTCGAACGCCTGGAGACCATCCGCACCACCATCTTCCGCCAGACCATGTTCGCGGAGTTCGAGCGCAAGGTGCACGCCTTCGTGGAGGAGGGGACCCCGGTCACCGCCGCCCTCCTCGATACAACCTACCGCGATCTCGTACAGCGCTACTACGGCCCCGGTTACACGCTCGACGCCGACGACGGCCTCGAGTGGGCCTACATCCCCCACTTCTACTTCAAGTACTACGTCTACTCCTACGCCACCGGGCTCTCGAGCGGCATTGCCATCGCCGATCGGGTGAAGACCCTCGGCGAGCCGGCGGCCGAGGCCTTCCTCGCCATGCTCGAGGGCGGCGCATCTGCGCCACCGCTCGAGCTGCTCGCCGGCGCGGGCGTCGATCTCACACAACCGGACGCCCTCGACGCCGCCATGAAGACCTTCGAGAAGACCCTCGACGAGGTTGAGAAAATTATTGGGGAGTAATCAGCCGGGTTTTCTCACCGGGTGACCGAGGTGCGACAGAATCACAGTCTGGAGCGTCAGCCCCAGGACCAACCGGGCCCCCTGATTCGATCCCTGGAGGGGCGGCATACACCGCCGGCGATTTGCTCGTATCTTTCACCGCTTCGCGGCTCATGGCTCTCCAAGATGATGAGTGACATCCAACCCGCATATCTCACCGGGTATCTACTGCGGACGGCGAATCGCTGCGTCCCGCCGTGCTTGTCGCAAATCGCGCTCCTCGACGTAGCGCAACTACGACTACGTCGCGCGATTCACTACAAACCCAGCGGAAACTTGCGCTTCGCCGTCCTCGTTACGAAACCCGGTGAGAAATACGGGCTAATGTCGTTGTCAGTGACACTCGCTCACATGCTAACCTCGGACGGAGCGCAAGGATATCCCTTTCGCCAAGGCGCCCGAGAACGAGGTCATGATCAGGACTCTTTCCTCCCCCACCCACAGTCGGGACCGCCGGACGGCGCATATCGCCTCTCGACTCGGCCTCGGCCTGGTGCTGGCGGTCGTGTTCTGGCCCGCCGGAATCGTTGGTTCGGATCCACCAAGCGGAGGGGTCGACGATCGACCACGATCCGCGAGCCCGATCCGGTTCGAGGACCGGCAGCCGGCCTCCGGAATCGACTTCGTCCTCGACAACGGCACCACCCCTGACAAACCCATCATCGACTCGATGCTCGGCGGCGTTGCAGTCCTCGATTTCGACAACGACGGTCTGCTGGACGTGTTCTTCACCAACGGCGCCCGGATCCCCGGGCTTCAAAAGGACGGCCCGCGCTTTTGGAACCGGCTCTACCGCAACCAGGGTGACGGCACCTTCCGCGATGTCACCGAAAAGGCGGGGGTGCGCGGCGAGGGCTACTCGATGGGGGCCGCGGCGGCCGACTTCGACAACGACGGGTGGACGGACCTCTACGTAACCGGGGTGAACCGGAACATCCTCTACCGCAACCGGCGCGACGGACGCTTCACGGACATCACCGAGGCGGCCGGCGTGTCTGGGATCGTCGACGGCAAGAAGCTCTGGTCTGTGGGGGCCGCGTGGCTGGACTACGACAACGACGGTGACCTCGACCTGTTCGTGGTCAATTACCTCGACTGGACGCCAGAGAACAACCAGCTTTGCGGCGCCGAAGGCAAGCGTCTGTCCTGCTCGCCGACCCACTACGAGAAGGTGCCCAACCTCCTCTACCGCAACGAGGGTGGCGGCAGTTTCAAGGACCTGTCCGGCCCGACGGGGATCGCGAAGCACCTGGGATACGGCATGAGCCTCGCCGTGGCGGACGCGGATGGGGACGGGCTCATCGACATTTTTGTCGCCAACGACCAGATGCGGCAGTTCCTGTTCCACAACGTGGACGGCCGCACCTTCGTCGAGACCGCGGTGGAAACGGGCGTCGCCTTCACCGCGGACGGGGTGCCTGTCTCCGGAATGGGCTCCGAGTTCCGCGACCTCAACCAGGACGGCCGCCCGGACATCTTTCTGACAGCCCTGGCCGGCGAGGCGTTTCCCCTTTACCTCAACACGACCGAAGGCTACTTCGTCCCCAGCACCCACGCGGCGGGCCTCGGCTTCGCCACCATCATGATGAGCGGTTGGGGAACGGGCGCCTACGATTTCGACAGCGACGGCTTCAAGGATTTGTTCTTCGCGAACTCCAACGTGAGCGAGAACATCGGTTCCTACTCGCATTACCGCTACCGCCAGGCGAATGCCGTGTTCAGAGGCGCCGCGGACGGCCGCTTCCGCGACGTGACGGCAACCGCGGGAGCCGCGATGCAGCGGGCCCGGGCGCACCGGGGCACCGCCTTCGGCGATCTCAACAACGACGGCCGCGTCGACGTTGTGGTGTCGGCGATCGGAGAGCCGCCCGCGGTCCTTTTCAACGTCTCCGCCGACGGCGGGCACTGGATCATCCTGAAGTTGAAAGGCACAAAGAGCAATCGTGACGGCCTCGGTGCAACCGTCAAGCTGACCAGTGCGTCGGGGCACGTCCAGTTCAACCACGCCACGACCGCCGTCGGCTATAACAGCTCGTCCGACAAGCGCCTGTACTTCGGACTGGGCGCGGACCTGATGGCCCGCGAGATCGAGATCCACTGGCCGAGCGGCGCGGCCCAGACCCTGAAAAAGGTCTCCGCCAACCAGATTCTCGAGGTCACGGAACCGTGAGTGAAGCCCGCCGACTGGCCGCAATCACTCTCCTTCTCGGCGCCGGTCTGCTCCGAGGCGATGTTGAGGCAACGCCTCCCTGCGTGGGCGCTGAGCCGGCGCTCGAGTTCGCCGGCACGGCCTTCAATACAGGGCAGTGGGACGAAGCCGAGCGTCTGCTCCAATCCCTTTCGGTGTCACACCCGGACTGCAGCAAGGTCGCCCTCGGTCTGGCACGCCTGCGGGCGGCTCAAGACGACCCGGCCGACGCCGAACGGCTCTTCGCCCGCGCGACCACGTTGGCTCCGGACGATGCTGTGGTCCACGCCCGATTCGCAGATTTCCAACTCTCCCGAGGCCTGCATCCCCAGGCCGAGTATCTGACCTCACAAGCCCTTGCCCTCGACCCCGACTGCCCCGAAGCCCTCGTAGTAATGGGGCAGATCCTGAGCCGGAACGGACAGATTCAGGAGGCTCGCCGGGCGCTGGAGAAAGCCGCCCACCTCGACCCGGCTAACGCCGAGGCACGCTATCAGCTCGGAGTCTGGTTTTTCCGGGTCCATCTGTTCGATGAGGCCGTACTGCGTTTCGAAGAAGCGATTGCGCTGCACCCCTCCGAAGCGCGCGCCCACGACTACCTCGCCCTCAGCCTGGAGATGCTGGGCGAGGCCGAACGGGCGGACCGCGCCTATCGCAACGCCCTCGAGGTGAACGAAAGCCTCTTCTCCGACCCGTCCCTCGACGCCAACTACGGGCGCTTCCTCCTCAAAAAGGGTCGCCTGGAGGAATGTCGAACCCACCTCGACCGGGCGGTGGCCCTGCAGCCCGATCGCCGAGGGCCCCGATACGAGCGGGCCAAGCTCCACCTCGCGGTCGAGGACTTCGAAGCGGCCCGCAAGGACGCCGTGCGCGCCCTCAACATCCGGGACCCGAGTGGCCGCGTCCTCGATCTCCAGGTGTACTATCTGCTCGCCACCATCTACGCACGCCTCGGAGAGTCGGAGCTCGCGAAGAAGTACGCCGAGCTTTCCCGGACGACCCAGATCCCCGACCAGATTGAGGACCGCCGGCGCTAGTGTGCCCCACCACAATTGGCGGGTAGTATCGAGGGCGTCGAGGCGCCTTCCTGCCTGTGCTTCGCGACCGATAAATA